>JASLEN010000154.1 GCA_030151105.1 Dysgonomonas sp. | reverse complement strand
TAATGATGGACAAGATCCATTCTTGTTCCCTCCAATTGTTATACCTGGTGGATTATCATTCTTTGCATATTCTGATACAGAAGCATACATCCCAGGAATTAATAATATAATAGAAGGTGGTTATAAATTGAATGATGGTACAACTGCTCTTTCTTTTGAAGAAAAGAAGGCTATGGGAGAGAAAGCTAGAACAGCGCTAAGAAATTTCAAAGAGGCAGAAAAAGCTAAGAATAAGGCGGCAATGGATGAACAAGAAGCTATATTGAAGGCTAATTATGATTATTTTGGATATGCTTTCTTAGACAAAGGAGAAGAGTTGATCCCTCATATTGGGATAACATACTGGGCATTTCATGTTATGATATATTCTTGGGGAGCTCTTACAGCTATTTTCTTATTGCTTACTCTTTTCTCGTTCCGTAATGCTATCGAAAATAAGAAATGGTTATTCTGGTTTGCATTCTTATCTCTGCCTGCAGCGTACCTAGGTACACAAGCGGGATGGTTAGTAGCAGAGATAGGACGTCAGCCATGGGCTATTCAGGATATTTTACCGTTGAAGGCGGCAGTTTCGGCTATTTCGGTAGGAGCTGTTAAAACAACACTATTCTTATTCTTGACACTATTTACCGCACTTCTTGTAGCTGAAATTGGTATTATGAAGAGTCAGATTAAAAAAGGTCCGCTAGAGGATGATAGTGACGAATAATCTAAGTATTTGACTTTAAATAATTAAAAACGATATAACTATGTTTACATATGAATTTTTACAACAATACTGGTGGTTCATTATAAGCCTTCTTGGAGGGTTGTTAGTGTTCCTATTATTTGTGCAAGGAGGACAGTCTTTGTTATTTTCGCTGCCTAAGGATGAAAAAGAAAAAGTTATTCTTATCAATGCATTAGGTAGAAAGTGGGAATATACATTTACTACTCTAGTAACTTTTGGTGGAGCTTTCTTTGCATCATTCCCTCTGTTCTATTCCACTAGTTTTGGTGGGGCTTATTGGGTTTGGATGGCTATTTTGTTCTGTTTTGTGATACAAGCAGTTTCTTATGAGTTTCAAAGTAAGCCTAATAACTTTTTAGGGAAAAGCACTTATAGATGGTTCTTATTTATTAATGGACTTTTAGGAACGTTCCTTCTTGGAGCTGCTGTGGCTACATTCTTTACAGGATCTGAGTTCTCGGTAGGGAAAGGGAACATTGCTAATCTTCTAACAGGAGATGCTACCTTAGGTGATCATACTCTTGCTGTAAGTGCTTGGCAAACAGCTTGGCATGGTTTGGAGGCTTTGGCTAATTTCAGAAACTGGCTTCTAGGTTTTGCTGTATTCTTCTTGGCTCGTACATTGGCTTGCCTTTTCTTTATCAACCGTTTGGCTGACGAAGATTTGGTGAAAAGATCTCAAAAACATCTTTTGTATAATGGGCTTCCATTTTTGGTGACTTTTCTAGGGTTCTTGATTTGGACTTTATTGGCAGAAGGTTTTGCGGTAAATCCAGATACTCAAGAAGTGTATATGGAACAGTATAAATATTTCTTCAACTTGATTGAAATGCCAGTTGTAGGAATTGCCTTCTTGTTAGGTGTTGTAGGAGTGCTTTGGGGATTAGGTAAATCGCTATTGGACTCTAAGTATCGTGCAGGAGTTTGGTTTGCAGGAGTTGGTACGGTTATTACTGTAACTTGCTTGTTCTTACTAGCTGGTTGGAATAATACTGCTTTCTATCCTTCTACATTTGACTTGCAAAGCTCACTGACTATCGTAAATGCTTCTTCTAGTGAATTTACATTGACAGCGATGAGTATTGTATCTCTTCTAGTTCCATTTGTATTGGCATATATTATTTATGCATGGAATGCTTTGGAGAAAAAGAAATTTGATATCAAAGATCTTAAAGATGATGGACACGTTTATTAATTTAAACATTGCTATCTAAATATAAAAAGCTTGGTAATCGAATTGCCAAGCTTTTTTATTTTAAGACAAATCTTATGAAGAAAGATGTTAAGATCCTTTATAGGCAAATAAATGATAATTTTAGTATGATTGGGATCCAATTGGAGTGAATGATAATGAAGCAATTTGTGATGAGTATATAGGATACATTCCTCATATATTCAGGTTGAAGCAGCAGAATGCAGATGGATATAAGATATCTAAGTACTTGTTTAGTATAGTTACTATTGATATGGGAATGAGTGATGATACTGATCTTATAATGGTGGAATGTAAACGGATTGCTCAAAAGATTATTGACTTATAGAGATAAAAAAGGTTGACAATAATTATTGTCAACCTTTTTTATTATTCGGAAAAGTATTTTTACTTTTTCAATTTCAATTCATCAATCAATCTAGGGCATTCCATCACTTTGTCTATAATATATAATACATAGCGAATATCCACATTAATGCAGCGTTGCAAGTCTTGATTGAATACAATATCTCCACTCAATGCTTCCCAATTGCCATCAAAAGCAAGTCCAATAAGCTCTGCTTGTCCGTTGAATACGGGACTTCCTGAGTTTCCTCCAGTAATGTCATTGTTAGACAGGAAGTTTACTTTCATAGTTCCATCCTTGTCAGCATATTGTCCAAAATCACCAGACTCTATGTGGTCTAGAATATAGTCTTGTACTCCAAATTCAGGATCTCCCTCAACAGCTTTGTCAAGTACTCCGAATGAAGTGGAGTAATAATCGTACCAAACAGCATCAGCAGGAGAATATCCTCCAACACTTCCATAGCTCAAACGTTGAGTGAAGTTTGCATCAGGAGAAAATGCCTTATTAGGATTCATTTCCATCAAACCTGCCATGAATTCTCTGCTTCCTTGGCTAATTGCACTTCTACTATCTTTCAAATTGCTTTGTATAACTTCAAAAATAGGGAAGATTGAGCTGCCTAACTCTATAGCAGGATCTGCTGCAATTTCTTCGTTAGTTGCAGATTCAATAAATTGTTCGCCTGATTCTAAACTTGCTATTTTTGTGTTTTTGAATAACCAATCAGCATATAGCTCATAGTTGTCATCAAATTCATCATGAATTTTAGTATAGATAGCTGGTAAGTAATATTCAGGAACACTTTCTGCATACAATTGCAACAATGCTGCTGTTACATGTTGATCTAGAGATGGCTCATAATCTTTGTAAGCCTTAGTTAATCTATTTCTCAATTGGTCTATTTTGTCCACATCTTCCATTTCGCTAACAGCCTTGTATGTATTTGCCATGCGAACAATCTCGATCCCACTATAGAATGTTTCTACAAAATATGTAGCCAATTCTGTCGCTTCCATCGAGCTTGTGTAGCCAGACTCTAACAATTGAAGGGTATTGCCATATTTTTCTTTTCTATCTTTCTTCTTAGATACCCATGCAGCAAACTCTTTTTCGATTTGTTGTTTGTCAGCAATAACTCCAAGTTTTGCAATAGCTTCGTTCATTCCCATTGCATTTTTCCAATAATTAGAGCTACCAGCATATTTTGAAGCGTATTTTATTCTTGTAGCATCATCTGCATTCATTGCTTCTCTCCAAATATCTTGCTTAACACCTCTAACAGAAATGCGAGGTTTATGCTCCGATTCTACCATTTGATTAATTCCCCAAGATGGCATGTAGCGTTGTGTTCTACCTGGAAAACCAATAGTCATAGAGTAACTCTTGTCTTCATATCCTTTTAGAGATACAGGTACAGAGTATTTAGGCTGATAAGGTACATTGTCTTCGCTATAGCTTGCTGGATTGTTGTTGCTGTCAGCATATACTCTGAATACAGAAAAATCTCCTGTATGACGTGGCCACATCCAGTTGTCAGTTTCACCACCAAATTTCCCAACTGAAGATGGTGGAGTAAATACCATTCTTACGTCTTGAAATACATTATATCTAACTAGATAGTATTTGTTTTCAGCATAAAAAGGGATAATTTGAGTTCGAACAAATGGCTCGTTTTCAAATTGCTTTAGATATTCTTTCGATAGCGAATCTATTTTTGTATATCTCACCATTTCATCATCACCTTTTTTAAGTGTAGATGTTACGTAAGAAGTAATATCCTCTGTTCTATCAAGAAATGCTACCGTAAGTCCAGGTGCAGGTATTTCTTCTTCGAAAGAATGACTTGCAAAACCATTTTTAAGATAATCATGCTCTAAGGAGCTTAATTTTTGAATATCGTCATATCCACAATGGTGATTGGTGAATATAAGTCCTTGTTGTGATACTGCAACTCCTGTACAGCCTCTTCCGAAGATAACGACTGCATCTTTGAGTGATGGATTGGTTTCGCTATA
>JASLEN010000061.1 GCA_030151105.1 Dysgonomonas sp. | reverse complement strand
TTCAAATTTTATCCAAAAAATGAGTAGAAAGCAACAAGCTATGGCTACACCCAAGCCCACCACATTGATGAAAGCAAAGGCTCTGTCGTTATACAAACCTCGTAGGGTTATTTTTAAATAATGTATTAGCATAGTCTTGTGCGTTTTAATCGTTGATATCTTGCATGATTACCTGTCCATCAAATAGGTTGATAATCCGTTGGGCATGACTCGCATCGTGGCTACTGTGTGTAACCATTACAATAGTAGTTCCTGCTTTATTAAGCTCTAGTAACAAGTTCATTACCTCGTCTCCCGTCTTAGAGTCTAGGTTTCCTGTTGGCTCATCGGCAAGTATCAGCTTGGGATTGGCTACCACTGCACGAGCAATGGCTACACGTTGTTGCTGTCCTCCAGAGAGTTGCTTAGGGAAATGTTTGTCTCGATGTGTTATTTGCATTCTGTCCATTGCTTCGGTTACTTTCTTCTTTCGTTCAGCCGAAGGCAATCTCATATATAACAAAGGCAGTTCAATGTTCTCATACACTGTTAGCTCGTCTATGAGGTTGAAACTCTGGAACACAAATCCTACCAATCCTTTTCGGAGGTCGGTCAATTTAGATTCACTATGTTTACTTATCTCCATACCATTGAGGTAGTATTTGCCCTCTGTGGGGCTATCTAACAATCCAAAGATGTTGAGTAAAGTAGATTTTCCACAGCCTGAAGGCCCCATAATGGCTACAAACTCTCCTTCTTTTATCTCTATATTTACTTCTTTGAGTGCCCATGTTTCTACATCTTCGGTGCGAAACACTTTCTGTAAGTTTTCTGTTTTTATCATGGTTGTATATTTTTATTTATTTGTTGGAAATTGAATAGGGATAAGCATATTTCGCACTCTCAATGGATTGCCCAAAGCATCTTTTGCAGGGTTGTCCATAACTATGTTCTCTATTAGTCTGACAGCCTCTTTGTCTAACTTGTCTTCGCCACAGGTTTTCATTAGTTCTACATCGAAGCTTGAGCCGTCTTTGGCGCAGCCCAATTTAATTATTACCATCTTTGGATCATTCTTATCCCAATTTTTGTATTTGTTGTTGGCTGTGTAATATTCCTGAAGATTATCATCATTCATATATGGAGTAGAATATGCGTCTTTTATATGAATTGAAATAGTATCCGATTCAGCTTGCGTAAACACTGGCTCAACAGTCTTTTCTTCGGTTGGCAGAGATTGTTTTACTTTTCCTCCACAAGCACACATCAGTAGTATTGTAAGAGAGGATAGTATTAGGAAATTTGTTTTTGTTTTCATAGCTTTATTTAGTTTAATATTAATTCTTGTACCTCTCCAAAGTTATCGTAGCCCGATACAATGACTCTGTCTCCATCATTCAATCCTTCAAGCACTTCGTATTGCAATGGATTTTGTCGCCCAATTATAATGTTTACTCGTGTTGCTTTGGTTCCATCCTTGTTGAGTTTAAATACCCATTGCCCACCCGTAGATTGATAGAAGTTTCCTCTATTGATAACTATTGCGTTTTCGGCCTGTCCCATTTGTATTTGCATTCTATATGTTTTACCGATGCGAATATTGTCGGGTACTTTGTCCACAAAAGCGAGGTCTATTTCAAAGTTACGTTCTTTTATTTCGGGGTTTATCTTCGTTATTTTCAAATCATATTTTTCATTGTTGTAAGTTATAGATGCTTCCAATCCTAAAGATATACGATCTATATAATATTCGCTCACAGTAGCCACCATCTTGAGGGTAGTCATGTCTTTGAGCTCTCCAATATTGGTTCCTGCTGTCACTCTTTCGCCAAGTATCACACTCAAGTAGCTGAGCTGCCCACTTATAGGAGCTCTCACCACCAACTCATTGAGGCGCTCGTGGCTACGTTGATATTTTCGCTCTTCTCGTTCCATATCGCTTTTGAGTAGGCTGCTTTGCAAGATATTTTTTGTTGAGTCTTGCTGCAATTCTTGCAATAACAGTTGAGCATTCTTCTGATTGTAATTGTACTCATCGCTAGATACATCAAGCTGTGCCTTACTTTTGATGCCTATTGCATATTCTTCTTTGTCTAGCTCGTGTTGCTTGCTTAGTCGCTTGAGGTCGTAGATGGTTTTCATTGTATTTCTTTTTAGTTCCGATGTTTTTTGTTCCATCTGCAACAGCTTTTCTCTATGGGCTATACGTTGTTTTTCTAGGTTGTCTCGTTCCTCTTCTAGTGTTTTCAAAAGCTCAGGATTAGTTAATATGAGGATAGTATCGCCCTCTTGCAAGAGGCTTCCATCATCTGCTATTATTTTCTCTACTAATCCTGTCTCCATACTATTTAGCTTTACGGTCAATTTGGGTTGAGCTATTCCCTCGAGGTCTAGATATTCTAAAAACTTATCATGCTTGACCTCCGAAATCATCAAGTTGTCTAAATCTTGCCTTAGCCTTGATGCACCTGTGGAGACAAGCAGCAGGTAGGCTATCAGCCCAAGTAACAGAACTGCAAGTGCCAACTGGAACTTGTAGCGTATGATGAAGTGTCTTTTTTCAATTTTTACGTCCATATCTACTTATTTTATCAGCGCGTTATAATCTTCGGTCAGTTGTATCTGTTTCTCAAAATCGAAAAGGGTAATGCTTCTAATGGTGTAATAGAGCAACCAATAATTATAGAGCGCATCTATATAATTTCGTCGTGCTGAGTTTTGCTCTGCTATAGCTGCATTCATATCCAAAATAGTAGAACGACCTAGTATGTAGAGCTTGCGTGCTACATTGTTTCGCCTACTTGCTGTGTAGTCAGTCTTAACCGCAATTTTCACTCTACTGCCTTGCAAATTGAATTGTTTGACTAGCTTGTTAACATTAAGTTCAAAGTTTGTTCTGTCTTGTTCTACTTGCGTATATACCATATCTCTGTTCGACTTGGCAACGCTTACTTTCCCCTTTCCTCGTCCCCAGTCCAAAATAGGCACTCTGATACCTACCTCTATATATTGATGATTTTGGAAATCTCTATAGGCTCTATTAAAATTTTCGTTTGTTTGAGTCAATCCCAATTGAGCATAGATATCGGCTTTTAATCCTGTTTGCGAACGTGCAAAAGCTACATGACTATCACTCTCTTTTTTTCTACGTTCCATAGCTACTATGTCGGCACTATTGCCAACAGCCTCAATGAGGGCTGTTGGTGGATCTACATCCACATTGGGAATCTGGTGTGTGATTTCTGTTTCTATGACTACTTCTTCCGTTATACCCAGATAAGCCCTTAGCACTTCCATGTGATCATCAACCTCTAGTTGTGCATTAGACACATTAGACTCTTCGGTTAGTTTATTGATTTCTAGTTGCAACATCTCATTTTCTGTTATCGTTCCGATGTCATATCTGCCTTTGGCAAAGGTGTAGAGTGTATCTGCATTTGCGAAGTTAATTTCGGCTATCTCAAGATTAGATTGTGCTCTACCCAAAGCAAAGAACTTATTGACCGTATTGACAGCCACAAGTTCTAATGTTTCGACGTACGATTTCTTAGCCTCATCAAAACGTAGTGGC
>JASLEN010000122.1 GCA_030151105.1 Dysgonomonas sp. | reverse complement strand
AGTATTTTCTCCTTGAATCTTATGTCGAATACAGATTTCGCCCATAACTATATTCGGTAGAGTATAAACAAAGACAGATGGACTTGCCATTTCCCCACCATCCAAAAGTGCTTGGTGCTTGATATCTGTATTTAAAGATGAGGACTTATTTGCTAAAATGATGCCTATCTCTTGCGGAGAAAATTTATAACCATTCAATAAATGTAATGCTGCCATATATCCCAATTTACATTGGTCATCCATCTTGTAGAATTTCTGATTCTGCTCTCCAGAACTTTTGTATGCCTCTCTTATGAATAGGGCAAAATTGGGTGATGAGGACGAAAAGATAGTCTCATTATTCTTTGTAATTGTATTCCTATAGATTGAGACTTTTTCTCTTTCTACAAATTGAGTCTCCTTTCTGTCTTGGAAAATATCTCGAAGAGTAGTTGACAAAACAATAGCTGCATTGCACCCTCCAAAGCCAGATGCTGTTTTGATGCAAACTTCTGCCTCTTCTAAAGAAACGTGTTTCGAGTCTATCGTTAGCATTGGAGATACTCCATTTTCGTTGTATCCTAAAGTGGCGAACAGCTTTTTTCTCTTTAACTGCTCGGTGCAGATAATCGTTTCAATTACTCCAGATGCACCTAGTGTATGTCCAAAATAGGGCTTTAGGCTATTAATGGGTTTCTCTGCTAAGTCTGCTAAATGTAGTGCTTTTGCTTCCATCTCATCGTTATAGACTGTTGCTGTACCATGCAGATTGACAAAGTCTATATCTTGTGGCTTTAACTCTGCTTGTTTCATCGCCTCTTTGATAGCATGCCAAAGTCCATCGCCTGTGCGTGAAGGTCCTGAAATATGATTGGCATCGTTGGTGATGGCTCCTCCTAAAAGTTGGATGCTATTTGGTGTAGAAATGCTAGAAAGCAAGATGCTTCCGCAAGCCTCACCAAGGCTGAGTCCATCATGCGCTATATCGTAAGGCTTACAAGGCTCTTCGCTTAATGACTTAAAGGATTGAAAACCACTAACTATGAATTCTGATAATTCATCAACTCCCACCACAATCATATTTTCATAAATGTCTGCTTTGAGCATTCTATGAGCAACAATCAATGCAGAGACTCCCGAAATGCAAGCATTGGAAATGAGAGACACTCGCCCTTCTACACTAAAGTAAGAAGCTATGCGAGAGGAAATATCGCCTAAATAATTTTGTTCTGTATTATTCCTTAATTGACTAATATTCCCTTTTGTAGTAGATATAATTATTCCAAATGAAGAATGCTTTGTTGATAAAGAAACTTGAGACAAGGTATCTTGTATAGACAGAATAATCAATTGCTCTACTCTAGTATAGTTTTGCAATTGATGTTTTGAAATAAGCCTCTCCAACTCTTCGTTATGGATTACAGCTGCTTGTAATGGAGTGTCAGAAAGTTCTTGAGATTCTGCTCGCTTGATTCCAGAGCAATAGGATTCTAATGCGTCCAAGTTGTCCTTTGTGGTGAAACCTAGAGCACTAATGATATTGCTGGCTATCAAGTAAGTATTGGTTCTTATATGTTCCATCGTTTTTTCCAATCCAAATAGAATTGTGGGTTCACGAGTTCTAGTTTATTATCGTTCTCTGAGTTTAAAAATACTTGCATTGTGCTCCCCGTTGCTGCCACTGTGACACCATCGCCCTGATAAATAGTATATTCAAAAAGAATCTTTGCTGCATCAGTAGCAATGTAGCGAGCTTCAACCACGGCCTCTTCTCCAAAAGTTAGAGGAGCTTTGTATTGGCAAGCCAGATCTACAATAGGCGCAGTATATCCATTGTCATAGATGCTTGCATAGCTCAATCCGTATTTTTCGCCAAAGGCTTCTCTCCCGTCCTCAAAGTAGCGGACGTATTGACCATGCCACACTACACGCATTGAATCTACTTCGCTGAATCTGACTTTGATACGAGTAGATATGGTTAATGCAGCTTCGTTTATTTTACGCTTTTTACTCATTTTTGTTTAAGAAAATTTTCATTCGTCCCTCTGCAATTACTTCTTTATTTACTTTTACTGAAGCTGCAATAAGTGTGATGTCAAAAACTTCCTGAATCACCTTTATTTCAGTATATAGTTTATCTCCGACCTTGGACAGATTATGGATTTTCATTTTATCAACAGAACCAATAAATCCTAAGGGTACATCTTGTTTCATTTGCTGATAAATGTAGCCAATGCGAACTGCCGCCGATTGAGCAATGTGCTCTATAATGCCAGGTTCGAAGAACGTTCCTTCATCAACAAATATATTGTCGGCTGTGATTGTCAATCCTGTATATGAATTCTCATCCTCAATGCCATAGAAAGTATCTACCATAACAATTGGCTTACGCTGAGGAATGAGTTCTAAAATGTCATCTCCTTGTACTATTATATCTCTTTTCATCGCACTTTACATTCTAAAATACTATGTCCTTGGCCCAATCCGTCGTGAATTTTCACAACTTCCAATCCAGCTTCATGAACACAGCGAATCATGTCATCGGAGTGATACATTTTGCTGTTTCCATTTGCTAATGCTGTAAAATACACACTTATTTGTGTAAGACAATAGGCTGCGGTCTCAAATTTTTGTCTATCCCAAAATGTTTCCATGATGTAGAGTGTTGTTTCCTTCGACATTGATTGTGCAGCACGACTAAGAATGCTTGTGACCTCCCCTTCTGAAAAACAGTCGAGAAATTGGCTCATCCAAATAGCATCAAATCCTATTGGGAATGCCTCAGAAGCATCTAGCAAATTGCATGGATGTCCTTTGATTCTCTCTGCCCCAACTTTGTTGGCTGTATGTTTTCTCATCAATTCCAACTGTTGCGGAAGATCCATAATGGTGACAGAAACTTCTTTGTTGTATTCCACGCATTTGCTAGCCCAACGTCCAGTGTTGCCTCCCACATCTAGTAGATTGGCAATTGGTTTCTGAAAAACAATATCGAGAGCTTGAGGAAAAGAACAATCAGAATAATAGTGGTCAAAATCGAACCAGCTTTTTTGTACTTCAGAAGGCAGTTGTGATAAGCCTTCATAGACGGTGTCCCATTCTCCAAAGACTTTTAGCCCCGAAGGTTTTCCTTCGAGCAAGGCTTGCTCTAGATTAAATAGTCCTAAATAGTTAACATCGTGATTGAAATTCATATTCACTTTCACCATCTCATCATTAAGCAAGAACCAACCAGTTTTGGATAGAGTAAACTTATTGTCAGTAATTAAAACTGTACCTATGGTCAAAGATGATTCTAAGAGAATTTTTGTAGCATATGGCGATAGCCCTTTTTTCTGAGCTATTGCTTCCAAAGTCAATCCTTCTTTGTGGTCAGACAAGAACTGGAAAATTCCAAACTTGACCATCAATCGAGAGATTTGGAACACAATAGGGCCAAATGCAATCTCTTGTGCCAAGCGTTGAGCTTCTTGCGCTGAGTGCTGTTCTTTAGTATATCTTTGTTGTAATGCTGTGAATAGTTTCATTCTAAGAAAAAATTAATATTTTGAGGCTCATCTCTACAATATAACTATCTGTAAGAGTTATAAATGGGATGGACAAACAATGTCCGATGAAGTCAATAAATAGGTCTGAGACTTTTTTCAGTTCCAGAATTTATAATAATTGAACCACTGTTCGGGATGTTTTTTTACGATGTTTTCCAATGTGTAAATATATTGATTGAGTAGAATATCTTCTCGTTTGATGCCCTTCTCTTTCTCCACAGGTTCTGCAATAGTGAAGTGGAAGCGATAGGTTCTTTGCCTTTCTCTCATCCCGAAATAGAATACAACTGGCAATCCTAGTCGTGAGGCTAATAGGAATGGACCTTCTGGAAAGCGAGCATCTCTTCCTAAAAACTCTTTGGTGATAGCACGTTCTTCGTCTAGGTAGCGGTCGCCTTGAAAGCAAACATATTCGCCTTTGTCTAAGGCTTGCTTAATAGCTAATACATGAGTTAATCCATCATTGCTTAGCGGAATAAACTTGTGGTCGCTATATTCGTCAGAAGTATTCTCCTCTAGTATTTTCTTAATTCTTTGGTATTCTACATCATGTAAAACGATATTGATTCTCTTACTATATTCTGCAAAATAGGGGATCCCAGATTCCCAACTTCCTACGTGAGCACCTATAATTATTGCTCCCTTATTGGAGTTTAGAACATCTAAAAACTGTGAGCGATTTTCGAATTGAAAATTGTACTTCTTTTCCAAGCCAGATTTCATCGCTATTTTGTCAATTAAGATTTGCCCCAGTCGATAATAGTTTTTGAACAATAGCACGATTGATTGACCAATGCTGAGTTTAAGAACTTGTCGAGCGTAAAACCAGATGCTACGAGTAGCCTTGGGTGCAAAAGGGATAAAGTAAGGAACCACCACACCTAGAAATATATAAGCAGCAGTGATTCCACATTTTTTTATCAAAAAAATAAAGAATAAATATCCCCAAGAGCCTCCTCTTGTTTTACCCTTCCAATCAGCCATTTACTCAGCTTTCTCCATGCGAGCAATGATGAAGTCGTAGAAGTCTTGGAATGTTCTTATGCCTACAAAATCGTTGCCTGTGACTGCAAAACCAAAATTTTGTTCTATCAATACCACCATATCTACAAAGTCGAGGCTATCCATTTCCAGAGTTTCTATCAGGGGAGCATCTGGTTGAATAGTATCAATCTCCACCTCAAATTCTTCGGCTAGGGTTTCTCTTATCTTTTCAATTATCTCTTCGTTTGTCATCTTATATTTTATTGTACTTATTGTTTAAATTTTTTAATTATCAATGTAGAATTTGTTCCTCCAAAACCAAATGAATTGGAAAGTAAAGTATCAAACTCCAAATCGACTCTCTCTGTTGGTATATTTAGTTTCGACGAATCTTCGTCTGCTTCTTCTAAATTTATATTAGGCGCAATGAAATTATTGTTCATCATTAATATTGAGTACACCGCTTCGCTTGCTCCTGCCATCCACATTTCATGACCAGTCATAGACTTGGTAGATGTGACGTAGGGCTTATGATCTCCAAATATTTCGCTAATTGCTTTGGCCTCGTTCATGTCTCCCACAGGAGTTGAGGTGGCATGAGCATTGATGTATTGTATCGTTTTGATATCAATGTTTGCATTGTCTATTGCCATCTGCAACGAGCGGCGAGGCCCATCTACATTGGGGTTGGATATATGATCTCCATTGGATGAGAAACCAAATCCAACAACTTCAGCCAGAATATTCGCACCTCGGG
>JASLEN010000055.1 GCA_030151105.1 Dysgonomonas sp. | reverse complement strand
ATGAGCGACTGGAAAGATAGATTAAACGTAGTGTTTTCTACAAACCCCGATTTTGAATACTCGCATGAGGACGAAATAGAGGATGAAACACTAGAGCCAGCCAAACAAATGCTGCGCATTGAGCTGGACAAGCGCAATCGTAAGGGTAAATCGGTGACGCTGATTACAGGCTTTGTGGGTACGAATGAAGACTTGCAAACACTCGAAAAACTCTTGAAAGTGAAGTGTGGAGTAGGCGGTTCGTCTCGTGATGGCGAAATTTTGTTGCAAGGCGACTTCCGAAAAAAAGTATTAGAACTCTTGCAAAAAGAAGGCTATGCCAAAGCACGTATCATTTGATGATGAAATAAATCTTCACGTCTATAAAGCCTCGGCAGGTTCGGGAAAAACACATCGCTTGACGAGAGAATACTTGCTCTTGCTCTTCGACCCCAACGAACCGATGGCATATCGCCACATCCTCGCAGTTACCTTTACCAATAAGGCTACCGACGAGATGAAAACTCGTATCATCAGCGAGTTGGCGCATATTGCTAAAGGCGAAAAATCGGACTATATCTCCATCCTTTCTGACGAATATGGCATGAATGAAATGCAGGTCAGAAAAGAGGGGAGAGATATTCTTGTGCGCATTTTGCACGACTATTCCGCTTTTTCGGTGAGCACAATCGACAAATTTTTTCAGCAAACCATGCGTGCTTTCACCCGTGAGATTGGTCTTGGAGGAGGGTACAATGTAGAGCTAGATACCGAAAAGGTGTTGAGTGAAGCTATCGACTCTTTGCTCTATGACTTGGAGCGAAAAGATAACAAAATGCTACTCGACTGGCTTATCCGTTTTTCGGAAGAAAAAGTGGAAAACGGCGAAACGTGGAACATCAAAAATGATATACAATCACTCTCTGGCGAAATTTTCAAAGAGAGTTTCAAAGCTTCGAGCAACGAAGTTCAGAAAGATATTCAAGATAAAACCTTGATGACCGACTACAAGGACATGCTCCATCAAATGATAATGATCTTTGAAAAAGCATCGCAGCAGTTGGGCGAAAAGGGGCTAAATATAATGGAGCGTTTTGGTGTGCAGCCAGACGATTTCAAAGGAGGTTCTCGCTCTCCATTTCTCAGTTTTGCGAAGTGGGCAAATGGCGAAGTGGCAGAGCCTACCAATACTTTCAAGACTTTGGTGGACAATCTGGATGGTTGGACAACAGGCAAAACAGCATCGGATGTGAAAGCGAATATTGCTAGTGCTTTCCCCGAATTGAATCAGTGTGTGAGCGATATTGTGAATCATTACAATAATTCTCGCACCTACCAAACGGCAAAAGAGGTGAGCCGTTACTTTTTTACCCTCGGAATTTTGGGAGATGTGGACAAGCAGATTCGTGAGTATGCTGCCGAAAACAATATCATGCTCATTTCCGATACCACCGAATTGCTCAATCGTATTATTGATGGCAATGAATCGCCTTTCATCTACGAAAAAGTGGGGCAGCGTGTCAACCACTATATGATAGATGAGTTTCAGGATACGTCGGGTATGCAATGGCAAAACTTCAAACCCTTGGTGCAAGATAGCTTGGGCGATGGCAATCGAAATTTCATAGTGGGCGATGTGAAACAAAGTATCTATCGCTGGCGAAATTCGGATTGGAAATTGCTCGATTCGCAGCTCGATGTGGACTTTAGCAAAGAGGGAATCAAACACGAAAGCTTGGATACCAATTGGCGAAGTACCTACAATATTATAGATTTCAACAATGCTATTTTTTCAACGGGAGCAACCTTATTGCAAGAGACTTATAATGCTGATTTTGAAGATTCGGAGATGGTTAATTCTTCTTATTCTTCAAGGATAGAGGATGCTTATAATGATGCTTACCAACACGTTCCGTCTAAGAGTGCTGATGATGGAGGTCATGTGAAAGTGCAATTCATCGACACCGACGAAAATCCCAATTGGCAAGAATATGCTCTGCAACAAGTGCCTCTTCAGATCGAAGAATTGCAAGATAGGGGCTATCGTCTGAAGGACATTGCCATCCTTGTTCGCACAAAAAAAGAGGGGGCTGAGGTAGCAAATATTCTATTGGAATATAAAAAACAGCATGCAGACTCTAACTATAAATACGATATCATTTCGGACGAATCGCTCTATGTGGGTTCATCCAAAAGTATAAAACTCATCATTGCGTTGTTGCATTATTTGCGCAATCCGCATGATAAGTCGTTGAAAGCAATGGCTGTCTATGAGTATTTTAGATATAGCGAACAATTGGATTCGGATGGGGCTCTCAAAAAATACTTTTCGGACAATGAAGAACTACCTCCACAAGTGGAGTCTAAGTTGAATGAAATTAGAGAGTTGGCGCTCTACGAAATGGTAGAAACTTTGTTTGAGCTTTTTGAGAATGCCTTGGACGATGATGAGCAAATCTATATGCAAGCTTTTTTGGATATGGTGCTCGATTATACGGTGCGCAATTCATCCGACTTGGATGCTTTTCTCAATTGGTGGGTAGAGTCTGGGGTGCGGAAAACTATCTTCACGCCTGATGGTCAGGATGCTATTCGCATTATGACCATTCACAAGTCTAAGGGGCTTGGATTTGAGGCTGTTATTATTCCGTTTTGCAATTGGGAAATAGATCATAAACTGACTACAATTCTTTGGTGCAAACCTAAAGTGGAGCCTTTCAATCAATTGCATCTAGTGCCTGTTAGATATTCTAAGCGATTGGCTAATAGTATCTTTGATGAAGAATATTATGAGGAGCGCTTGCACGCTTTCATTGACAATATCAATGTGTTGTATGTGGCTTTCACCCGTGCCAAAAGTGACTTGATTGTCTTTTCTCCATTGCCCAAACGCAAGGATATCAATAGTATTTCGTCGCTTCTTTGGAATTGTATTGCCGAATCGCCTAATAGAGATAATTATCTGAATCTTTCAGAGCATTTCGACGAGGAAGAAAGTGTTTTTGTTCTTGGTGAAAATTATCAAAAAAGGCAAAAGGATGAAGAAAAGGCGGTTGAGGAAATATTGATTAGCAAGCTTCCAAGTCTCTCTTTCGATGATAGACTAAAACTACAATTGAATAATAAATACTTTTTCACCGATACTGGTCTGCGAGATTATGGAACGTTGATGCACGAAATTGTGAGTGCCGTTTCCACTGCCGAAGATGTGGAGCGTGCTGCCGAACGCTACTATATTTCGGGCGATATTACGCTTGAACAAAAAGCTGAGGTGATAGAACTTTTGCATAAATTCTTGGCGAGAGACCTTGTTAGTGAATGGTACACGGGTGACTATCGTGTGTTGAACGAAGTGCAAATTCTACAGGCTGGCGGCAAGTTTGTCCGCCCCGATAGAGTGATGATAAAAGGCAAGGATGCCATTGTTATCGACTACAAATTTGGAGAAAAAGAAAATTCACAATACATCCGCCAAGTAAAAAACTATGTGGCTCAAATCAAGAAGATTGGCTATCAAAATGTGAAAGGCTATATCTGTTATGTGCGATTGGATAAGATTGTGGAGGTTTAAGTCTGTGATTCTATATCGTGAATAAATTTTTTCACACAATTTTTCCATAAGTCTGGAT
Organism: Dysgonomonas sp.; assembly: GCA_030151105.1. Lineage (GTDB taxonomy): Bacteria > Bacteroidota > Bacteroidia > Bacteroidales > Dysgonomonadaceae > Dysgonomonas. The sequence goes on along the minus strand of JASLEN010000055.1, from coordinate 5,084 downwards.
GCTGAATAAGTAAACTCTCATGTTTTGAATTTTCGAAAAATTGCAATGTTTTCTGCGATGTTCCAACAGCTTTGTAGATAGCTTCTGTTTCTGCTTTTGGAATATGAGGATCTTTTAATCCACTCATTATTAATGTTGGAATATTAATTTTCTGAGCATCAATAATCGGTTTGGCATCAAAGCCATCAAAGCCGTTTACTTTCCCCATCCAGAATGTGAAAATTGATGCCAGAGGCTGTCTGGGCATCCCAGTCTGTTTTATTCGTTCCCCAATAGTCCCTTCAAGTGTAGCGTATGGAGCTTGGAGCATGATGCCTTTTACATCCATCTGATAATCAGCTACTGCCTTTATGGAGGCTACTGCTCCCATCGAAAAGCCGTAAATAAGTATATTGTTTTCATTTAAATTTTCCGTGGCATACTTGTAGGTTGCATGCACATTTTCGGCTTCTAAATAACCCATCGTTGTTTGATTGCCATATGACTTGCCTGTTCCCATAAAGTCCACAAGTAGCGTGTTGTATCCCATTCCTAAAAATTCATTTGCCAAACCTAGCATAGAGCCTTTGTTGTCCATATATCCATGAAAAATAAGGACTGTGCCTTTCGACTTTTCGAAAGTAGGTAGAAACCAAGCATCTAGTGACTTATTATCATCTATTGGGATGCTAAGTTCTGTGTAGGTGCTATCTGGTTTTTGGCTATTCATTGAACGAGGAAGATCTATTCCTGTGAACAAAACCTTTAGTCCTTCAGTAAAAGAAATTTCTTTAGGAAGTGATGAATTCTCTTTAGTATCAACCATATGTGTTAGTTTATAACAATGCATGGCTATGAGAGCATTTGCTAAAACAAAAACGAGGATAAGTAGTAGAAATATCCGCCTGATCCTCTTTCTCATCTCCCTCCATTTCTATAAAATACTGGAAAGATGTAGGGGATGGTGCTCCATTTTCGTCTCATGGGATTGAACTCTCGTATGAAACCTCCTTCTATGCCAAAACTATCGCTGATTTTGAACTCAGCGCCTGCTCCAAAATAGGTTTGCGGAAACATATTCATCTCCATTGGACCATAATTTCGTCTGTCAAATGTGTTGATAGAGTATCTGCCATGAGCTCTAAGGTATATTCGATCATGAACTTTGACTCTTAATGATAGGTCAAATCCCGTATCATTATAATGTTGCCCGTAGGCATTAAATTTTGCACCATACATTCCGCCCATAATGCCTATCCAGTCCGATGGCTCGTAATGCAGATTGAGGCTGGTGGAGCGGATTGCGCCAATGCTTGGGTAAGTGTTTTGATAGGAACTACCTGTGAGATAGAATTCTTCATTCAAATTCTGGAAAGAAGCAAACGAAAAATCATTTGCCATTGGGAATCTCTCGTTCAAAGTTTGTTGCTCTATTGGAGGACTCGTATATACTTCGGGCATTTTGAATTGCAAACGTCGTGCAAATTCGGCACGCTTTTTTAGCTCTTCGGGCGAAAGTGTTTTTACACTATGTTCTGCATTGTTTTGAGATGAGGTTTCCGTTTGATTATTGGCATCTGGCTGCAATTGCTTTGCCTTTATGTCAATAGAATCTCGTTTGATTTCTGTTTGTGCATAAAAGTTTGCCGAATAGACCAGAAGTATAAAGAATAGGAGTGTTATCTTTTTCATCTCATGTGTTTTATCTGCACTACGAATGTAGTAAAAATGAACGAGAAATCGCTCCCTTTATATATGTTTATATGGCGATTAATAATATTTATATAAATTACTATTGTAACATTGTTGCATTTGTGAATCCTTATTGTATCTTTGTTGCATTAAAGAGTTTTAATATGGCAAAAAGAAGAAATACGAAGACTAAAGAAATGGTTAAAGACGTTCTTCAGCAGGCAACTACTGCTCTCAGTCACGAGGATATAGAGCAGGCGCTGGAAGGGCAAGTAGATAGAGTGACTATCTATCGTATTTTGCAAAGTTTTGAAGATGACGGTTTTGTACACAAAATTGCAGATGAAACGGGCAAATGGCATTATGCGCAATGTCATGATTGTTCGCATGATGAGCATCAGGACGATCATATTCATTTTCAGTGTACTAAGTGTCACACAATTTCTTGTCTCGATACTCCTATCCAAGAGCCAACGTTGCCCAAGGGATATAGTATGGAGGATGCCTCTTATTTGATTTCGGGTTGTTGTCCCACTTGTCAAACAACAAAAAGCTAAATGAAGAAATATACATATTTATTGGCATGCACTATTTTTTGCATGCAGACCACTTACGCTCAAATTCAAAAAGATAGCCTAGATATGTGGCAGCACTTAGACGAAGTGACAGTGACTGCCGACAGGGCTACGCTACTCAACCAATCGCAAGCATTGGAGATTGTAACGGCTGATGTAGAGTATCTTTCGGTGAATAGAGGAAGTAGCTTGATGAATAGCTTGGAGAAAATTCCAGGGGTCAAGTCCATGCAGATTGGGCAAGGTTTTTCAAAACCAATGATTAGAGGGCTTGGTTTCAATCGGGTTGCCGTTGTTCAAAATGGAATCAAGCAGCAAGGACAGCAATGGGGAGCCGATCATGGTTTAGAGATAGACCAATATGATGTGGAAAAGGTGGATATTTATAAGGGAGCGTCTTCTTTGCAATATGGCTCTGATGCCATTGCAGGTGTTATTGTTATTAGACCAAATGCTTTGAAACAGAAAGATGGTTTGTCGGGAACGGCACTTGTGAATGGTTCTAGCAACAATCGCCTTTTTGGAGGTTCTGCAAATGTGCATTATCAGCAAGATGAGAAATATATAGAGGCAAGAGCCACTTATCAAAACTTTGAGGACTATCGTGTCCCTGCCAAATCGTTCAAATATCTAGGTTGGATATATCCTATTCATAATAAGATTCTGAAAAATACGGCGGGGCGAGAAACAGACCTTTCGTTGAAAACAGGTATCATTAAATCCAACTATTCGTCCAATCTATTGATTAGTAATGTTTATGCCAAAACAGGTTTTTTTGCTGGTGCGCATGGCATCCCTACCGAAGTCAATTTGGAGGATGATGGCAATTATCGAAATATAGGTTTGCCCTATCAACGGGTCAATCACTTCAAGGTGGCATTTAATCAGATGGTGAAAATAGATTCTCAACACGAATTGAATTTTGATTTAGGCTATCAAAATAACAATCGAAAAGAGTTTTCTCTGCCGCATACACATGGCTCTGCTCCTATGCCCGATGATAATCTGGAGCTGTTCCTCAAACTTCAGACAGCGACACTAAATGGAGCTTGGGCAAATCAAACATCAGAGAAAAATAAACTGACTATTGGTCTTAGCTCTGAATATCAAGACAATGCTATTGCGGGATATTCGTTCCTTATGCCTCGTTTCGAGCAAATTGTGGCAGGGGCTTATGTAATAGATAGACTGAGAATGTCGGACAAATTGGTGCTGACTTCTGGTTTACGTTACGATTTTGGGAGATTAAAAATTCATGAATTTATTGATCCTTATTTGCCCACAGAGTATCAGCAGCGAGCAGCCAATTTGAACAAAAATATGGGAGGTATAAGTTTTAGTGCGGGAGCTTCTTACACGCTGAACGATCAGTGGGCGATGAAAGCCAATCTGGGAAAAAGTTTCAGAATGGTGACGGCTAATGAGCTTTCATCCAATGGAGTACATCATGGAACATTTCGTCACGAATTGGGTGACCCAAGTTTGAAGACTGAGCAATCCTATCAACTGGATTATTCAGTAGAGTTTGACCGAAAATTCACAGGTTTTGTAGATCGTGTGCAGGTGAATGGAAACTTATTTGGCAACTATTTCCCCAATTTTATCTTCCTCAATCCCACAGGCGAGTTTTCGTGGTTGCCCGATGCTGGACAGTACTATAAATATGAGCAAGCCAAAACGTTCAGAGCGGGAGGAGAGTTGCAGGCGATAGTCGATTTTGCCAAAGTCTTTCAATGGGAAACGGCTGCCGACTATGTTTATGCCGAGGATTTGGATAGCAAGAATCCTATCCCTTTCACACCTCCGTTTAGTTTGCTCAATGAATTAAGTGTCAATTTGAATAAACTCGCTTTTTTCGCCAAAAGTCGTTTCTCTCTGTCGCATCGCTATACTGCACAGCAGAGTAGAGTAGCGCTCAATGAGTTGACAACACCTAGTTCAAATATCTTTGATGCTTCTATTTCAGTCTCATTGCCCGTAAGAAAGCAGGAGGCAAAATTGATTTTTCAGACGCAGAATATATTTGATACAAAATATTATAACCATCTGAGTTTCTATCGCAATCTCGATTTGCCCGAAATTGGACGCAATTTCAAATTGACCTTGCAAATGACTTTAGGTGCTAATTAGTTCATTATTGGTTTATTAACAATTAAAAATAAAAGAAAATTATGTTTGTGAAAAAAATGCTAAAGGCTACTTTGTTAGCTGTGTTTCTTCTGAGTTTGGGCGCATGTAGTGATGATGATAAGGATGTTATAGGCGAACGCCCTGTTATAAAATGGGTGACTCCTGAAAGTCATGCTACTTTTGCACGAGGCGAAAAAATAAATGTACAATTTGAGGTTGAAGCCGAAAATGGAATAAGTAGCTATAAGCTTGATATCCATTGGGGAGGCTCTCATACACACAGTGGTGTGGCAAGAGAAACTCCAGAAACAAAGCCCGAAAATACATGGTCATATTCGCCAGTTTTTACCGATCATAAAGGAGAGAAAAAGGCTATAATTGAGATTGCTACTGATCAAATTCCAGCAGATGTGCAGATCGGAGAATATCACTTGGGAGTGCATGTAATAGACTTGTCTAAGAAAGAGACTCAACACTATATTGAAATAGAAATTGTGGAATAAAGACTATTCCACTTAAATAAAAAGTGCAAATGGAAATGAATCTCTATTTGCACTTTTTGCTTGTGTTCAATTTTTATTATTTTATTCTATAATTCAGTATCTACAATAGATCGGATGGCTTTTCGCTGAGCATTGAAATATTGGAAACGTTGCATTTCGCCGCTTTTTGAGATTACGGTCGAGTAGCGTTTGTGCGACTCTATCC
>JASLEN010000027.1 GCA_030151105.1 Dysgonomonas sp. | reverse complement strand
TTTTGTCCAATATCAGCTCTTCCTTTCGACTTAGCACCATACAAAGTGGTTAGAGGTAGATATGATTTTCTCTTTTGATAATTTCGGTCAATACCAAAGTTACCTTTCAGTTTCAAATCTTTTATAGGCTCTATTTCTATGAATGCTGAGCCTAAGAAACGCTCTGAAATACTTTCGTCCGTAACCTCAAGTAGCGAAGCTGGATTCGGCAAGAATGAAGCTTCTGGATTGAGTGGATATTTTCCATTCTCATCCTTTATTGGAATCAAAGGATTGAATTGTGCGGCAGAGACAAAAAGACTGGCATTTTCATTTTGACCCTGTCCAAGAGGTACATTCGTTGTATTGTTTCTCGAAAAAGTAAGATTAGTTCCTACAGTTACATATCTGCTTAATTTGTGTTCGATATTAGTTCTTCCTGTAAATCTCTTTACACCATTTCCTCTAGCGATACCATTTTGCTTGAAAAAGTTTCCTGAAACTAGATATTTTGTAGCGTCATTACCACCCGTAATACTCACATTGTGTTGCGTCTGGAAACCAGTACGTGTAATTGCATCAATCCAATCTGTATCATAAGGGGGATTTGCCAATTGGCTATCTGTATAGAGTGGCACATAAGCTTTTGCTGGATTATTATTAGAAGGGTAAGGTGCTTTACCTTGATTGTAGAGCCATGCTTCATAAGAATATCTATTAGATTCTCTCATAAAACTTCTCGCGTCTAACAAGTCGTATTCCTTTGCCATAGTTTGCACAGAGGCTGTTCCAGAATAAGTAACTTTAGCTGCTCCAGAAGCTCCTCTTTTTGTTGTAATTAGGATAACTCCATTAGCTGCTCGTGATCCATAAATAGCCGTAGAACTGGCATCTTTCAGAACTTCAATAGATTCAATATCATTAGGATTGATGCTAGCCAAGATATTGTCACTTGTTCCACTATCGTACTTTCCTGTTTCTAACTTACCTGGATCACTAACTGGGAAACCATCAACTACAATCAATGGCTCGTTACTTGCTTTTACAGATCCTCCTCCACGAATTCTAAAAGAGTTTCCTCCACCTGGCTGTGCACTAACTGTATTCACCTGAAGTCCTGCTGCTTTACCTGCCAGAGCATGTCCTATAGATGATATTGTTCCTACAGGTTGTTCGCTCATTTTGATAGAAGATACAGACCCTGTTAAGTCTCTCTTGCGTTGTACTCCATAGCCAACCACAATTACCTCATCTAGGCTAGTCGTATTCTCTCTCAAAACTAGATTCAACGCTGTATTTCCATTTTTCACGACTACCTCTTGTGGCAGATAACCAATATATGTTACTATTAGAGTGCCTCCAACTGGAGTAGGTAGCGTAAATACTCCATCCACATCAGTTATAGTTCCTTGCGATGCATTTCCTTTTAGAGTTACACTTACTCCTATCAGAGGATTGCCCGCTTCGTCTTTGATAGTCCCTTTCACAGGAATTGAATTGGCAACTTGCTGATTATTCTCGCTGCTTTTTGTATAAATATCCTTCACCTTTTTTACAGAGTAGGTGTTGTTTATCTTTTTGAACGAAAGTCCTGTTTCGTTACTTACTTTTTTGAGGGCTTTATCTATATTAGATGTGCTAAGGTCAACATCAATCATGTATCCTTCCAATCCATCAAGAACAGATTCATTGTAAAAAAATGTATGATTGGACAGTTCTGTTATTTTATCAAAGAATTCTAAAATTGTAAGTTTAGTATCCTTACTCTCGTTCACCACTTCTATCTGCTTAGTACTAGCTAAACCAATCTGCGTAGAAAAGATGATGGCAGATAAAAGTAGCGAACAATATAATATTGTCTTTTTTCGTAATAGGTTATTGTTCATAGTATTTGTTTTTCATTTCATATTAAACTATTGTACAGGAATTTTCTGCAAATACTAAATGCTTATTTAAATTAAGACATGGTATTGCATAAATAGGTGCTTTTACATAGGCATTGGATTTAATGGTTTAAAAAATAATGTATTCATTGTTTACTTTCTTGTATTTTAGATTAGTAGTGTATTCTATCGACTTGAGGACTGATTCTATATCCTTATTATCGTGTATTCCAGTTATATAAAAATCATGCATTACATCTTTTAAGGTGATTTGCTCCTGATATATTCTATTTAGCGTTTTAACAACTTCTGTTAGTGGAGTTCTCTCAAAATAGAGCAGACCTTGACGCCACTGCGTGTATTTGTTAGAATCAACAATCTTCTTTTCAAATGAACCAGTAGTCTTATCCAATACAAATCTCTCGTTTGGATGCAGAAAAAGTTGGATCCCTTCATTAGCCACCTCTAATGCCACTTTGCCCGAGGTCACAGTTATCTCTACAAATCGGTCTTCCTCATAGGACTTTACATTAAATGATGTGCCTACAACTTTTACTTCTATATTCTTATTTTTAATGATGAATGCCTTTTCCTTAATAGGTGCTATATCGAAATAACACTCTCCTACTAAATGAACTATTCTATTTTTATCATTGTAGTCTGACTCAACCTCTATAAAAGTGTTGGCATTGATAGTTAAGTTCGAATTATCGGGCAACACGATATTTTGTGTTGCACCTACACCAGAAACATACTGAGCAAAATTATCTACAGCCATACTCATCGCTAATAGCTTTGCACCAATAATGAATATCAAGAGTGCTGAGGCTATGGCTAACGTCCACTTCCACCAGAGTGAAACCTTCTTGCGACGAGAGGCGACTTCTATCGGTCTAATATTTTTTTGATGTAGAATATTGAGAGCCTCTTTTCGCAGTAAAATTTCTTGTACATCATCTATATTTTGCTCCTTATCCAAAATACGAGACCAATGGCTGAGTAAAGCTTCATCAAAACAATCTGAGTGTTCTTTACTTTTAATCATAGTCAATAGGTCGTGTATATCATCTGCTGATGACATATTTGAAATATATCGTTTAAATAATTTGTCTATATTCTTGTTATCAGAATTCATATTTTGGGTTTTATAATACTTATACAATTTGACAAGTGATCATCTATAGTTCAACCTTTAGAAATTAACCTTATTTAACAACACAACAGCACAGATCTATCCAGAGTCAATTGGAAAATTGACCGAATAAATCTTACTTTTTTAAGAAAATATAGCTTATTAATATTTATTGAATACGTTAAATATTGCGACTAAGAATAGATGCAGTGGTAACTTATACTTAGATGTCAACTCACTTTTGATAAACTCAATCGCTTTAGAAATATGATCTTGAACTGTGTTAACGGATATGCCTGTTATTTCTGCAATTTCTTTGTGTGTCAAATACTTTTCTCGACTTAGCCTAAATATCTCTTGACGACGGCTGGGCAACTCACTTATTATAGTCTGAAAAATTGTTTCATACTCTTTTGTCGCCAATTCGTCTTCAAGCAAAAATAGTTCTTCTTGTCCTTTAAGCAACTCTTGAGCTTTTTGCTCTACTGCAGTACTCTTCAATTTATTGAGACAACGATTCTTTGCAATAGTGAAGATAAAAGATGAAAAGGATAGCTCGGGATTAAGGAAACTTCTACACTCCCACAGTTGCAGAAAAACCTCCTGCACAATATCGTCCGATTGTTCACGAGACTTCAGCAATGACACACAGAAATAGAGTAGTTTCTCTTTATATGTCAAGTATAGTTGCACAAAGGAATCCTCATCATCAGCGATAAGTAGCTTTACTAACTCTGTGTCTGTTAAATGCTGATAATCTCTACTCATTTATATTTTATATATAACCGTTCTCTATCTATTTATTATACAAAACAGCCATCAACTAGGTATCCTACTGCCAAATTACATAAAAAAACGTATAGTACAATATTGAGGAAACAAAAGAGTCTCTTCAGATTTGTCACAAATATCAACGAATAATAGTGATTTATCAACACCAGAAAAAAGTTTCGAGCTTATCTGTCTCTGATTATCTATAAAAAAGTCTAGAATTCTGCTTATCACTTCCTCTATCCAAATTAATTTTAACAAAAAAAGTGAACACATTTAAAAGAAAAGCTATAGTGGAGTTCTTAACTTTACCCGCACAACCAGTTAAGGGATAAAAACTACCTTTATCCAATGAAACGAAGTAAAGTATACGACCGAGAGTTTAAAGAAAATACAGTCAAGCTGAGTAATGAAAGAAATAATCTGACTCAGTTTACTCGTGAGTTTGATATTTCTGTAAAACAGCTTTATAGTTTGAAGTCATACAGGTATACCATTAGACTTTACATTTAACAAACCTTTCCAATCAGAAATAGTATATCGATTAAACTCATTAAAAAGAAGATTATAGGTGGGAAGGAATAGACCATCAGAGAAACCGAATAATCCTTTTTGAGATATAGTTGACTTTCCACCATCCTTATAATCAGTCTCTGTTATTTTATACTCATTACAACTATAATGTACTTGCCTGACTTTACCCTTCAGTCCTAATAACTTTGTGTGAGGAGTAAATTCTACATTCGGATATTTAGTGCAGGAAGTAGAAAATACAAAAACAAATACATAAAATAGAAATCTTTTCATAGCAATGTGTAGTTTAGACAATTTGTAAATCTTCAGCTTAAAGTTTACAATATAGACTCTCCCTCTAGCTGTGGAATATCTTTTAGGGCTAAATTGATTGTCTCATCAACAGAATCAATCTTTGGATTAGTCGGAAGAATTGTTGGTTTTCCCCTGTTTTCAAAATCTAGTGTTGCTCCGTACATTATTAATCGGATGTTTATTAACCACCAAATCGTTGAATATATATATTTACTATTTTCGATATCTAATAACTGACTAAATAAACATTTGACACTTGACTTTGTATTGGCTAGTTCTTGAATCGCTATTTTGAAATTTACACATTGAAGATTGGGTGAGGGTTTAAATTCAAGTCCAAATTCAACAAAAGCCTTTTTATTTCTTATATTCCAAGAGCAAATATGGAGTTTTTCCACTACAACTCTATCATTATCACTTAACAAAAAAAATGAGTTCTTTATCTAAAAAGAGATAATTAATTAAACTCTAAATAGACAATACCTTTATGTATTTCAGTATAGATTAACTCTTTTTCACATTTCAAAGTCGAGCTTATAGTATAGAGTAAGATAAATAATTCAAATGATTTTTGATTATTATATTGGTAACAAAGCCATCCACTTCCACTTACTGCCCCTTCTTTCGATCTCTCCCAACCTATCAATATTCTCTATTTATTTGCAAGTAAATCATTGCAATGATAATAGTTTAAGTAAAATTTAAAAGAATATTTGATATGGAAATTATAGCAATTGAAAGGCAAACTTTCGAGCAAATAAAAGACCGCTTCTCACATTTTGCTAAGCAAATAAAAAAGCTCTGTGCAAACGAAGAACCTAAAAACAAATGGCTTGACAATCAAGATGTATGCGAATTACTTAATATATCGAAACGCAGTCTACAATATTATCGTAACTGTGGGAAACTCTCATTCTCTCAAATCAACAATAAATGTTACTATAAAGTATCTGACGTTGAGAAATTGCTGAAAGATTCATCAATCCAAAAAACGAGTAAGCCATGAAAGAAGAAATATTATTCGATTTGGATCTGCTATTAGGCAATTGGGAGAGTGTCAACCTGAACCCTACCATAATGATTAATAGAAACAAAGACTCCTACTTGTTGAGTATTATTCATGTTTCAGAAACGAGCCAACAGGCACAGCCTTCCACTTACGAAATCTTATCTGACGAGATTGGTTATTATATCTTTAGCAATCTTAAAAGAGTAAATATATCTTATGATAAAAAATTAGATCTATTAACCCTCTCCACTTTAGGAGATTATATACGAAACTAGGCTTATGGAAATATTGAATAACAAATCAGAAGATGTGGTATCCATGCTGAGTGCGTTAGACGAATCTTTGGAGTCTATACAAACAGCATTGAGTATTAGAACTCCCCATTTGAAAGGAGAAAAATATTTAACGAATAAGGATGTTAGTAAACTTCTGAATATCAGCATTCTTTCGCTTCAAGATTGGCGGGACAATGGGACTATAGCTTATATTCAGATTTCAGGCAAGATTCTCTATCGACAGTCAGATATTCTCAAATTGCTAGAGGATAACTACGAAAAGTCATAGAGAGAGGAATAGTATAGACTTAGATACTTAAATGAATAAAGCGAGCTTTTAATGGCTCGCTTCCTTACATTTTACCCTTACCCAAATCTAAGTTCCACATTTTGTATATCTCTCATAATGGAACTATCCAACACTCTAGCATAGTGCTGAGTCATTTTTGTATCAGAATGCCCCAATATTTTAGCGACATTTTCTAACGAAACTTCATTGCCTAAGAGGACAGTCGTGGCACACAGTTGACAGTTTCTTATTAATGCCGCATAAATCAGCTAGTTCCTTCAGATCGCGGATTATTTGTATTTACACCCTATATATCAGCAAATTACAAACAGATAGTTAGAGAGAGAGGTAACGATTTGGTAATGGTTCTTTTAGCTTTGATTTACTATATTTACATAGCCAGATAACTATTTTATAAAACACAAAAAACTTAACTTTAGATATAATTTTGCTGTTTTGATTACGCTCTAGATAAGTTTACCCACCTAGTCTATCTGTTAAGACTCCCCCTACATCATAATACACGACGGAATTCATTGAAGATTTTATCTCTAAACGATGAGGGGTGACAACACCTGAAGGTTCTACAAACTCTCATAGATCCAAGACTATAAAAAATGTTATTCCCTTTTCTATTCTAAATACTTATTAGTGGACAATTGTAGTTCATTATCGGACACTTCTTTTTTTGACTAAACTCTGTATATCTGAATGTTATAATTTAGGCACATTGCTTGTTTATTGTATTGCAAACAAATGTACTGCAATATGGATAGGCAAGTCTCGACAGAGAAACTAAAAAAAGAAAAGTATATACGAATAGCAAAAATAGTAGCTGCACTATCTGCTATTGTTCTTATTATTGTCTTTATAAACAGTGGGCTAAGTGCTTCGCTATCTAAAGGTCAATTGACAGCGGGTAAAGTAGATATTGGGGATTTAAACATTACAGTAAATGCTTCAGGTAAGGTCATCCCTTTTTCCGAAGAAATTATTGTAGCACCCATCAATTCTAGAATTCTAGAAGTTTATAAACACGCAGGCGATTCTGTGAATGTGGATGAACCACTACTGAAGCTAGAATTGTCATCTATAGAAACTGAGTATAATCAGAAGCTTGATGAACGAGAAATGAAGAAGAGGAAGCTCGTGCAAACCCATATCACACTGTCCAGCAATATATCAGAATTAGAGATGCAGGAGCGTATTCAGGAAATGCAATTGCAAAAGATGGCTACCGAATTGCAAAATGAAAAATATCTGGATAGTATAGGTGCTAGCACAGCAGATAAAATAAGAGAAATAGCTCTGAACTACAATGTTTCAAAATTGGAGCATCAACAATTAAAACAAAAAATAGAGAACGAAAAAGATAAAGCCTCAGCCGAAATTAAAGTACAAGAGTTAGAATACAGTATGTTCGAAAAAGGATTGTCCGAAAGCGCACGCCTTCTTAGCAATGCCCGCATTCTTTCACCTCAAAAAGCAACTGTGACTTATATTAATAACCAAATAGGTGCGCAAGTAGCAGTTGGGACGCAAGTAGCAATAATCTCTGATCTCTCTAAATATAAAATAGAAGCGGAAATAGCAAACAGTTATGCTAGCAAATTGAGAGCAGGAGCCAAAGCTATTGTGAGAGCTGGTCAAGAAGAATTGAAAGGAGTGGTGGTTAATATAGTGCCTTCTGTGAAAAATGGAACAATCAGTTTTTCGGTGGTACTCAATGATGGGCAATCAAATAAATTGAGAAGTGGATTGAGTGTAGATATATTCGTGGAATATGGCATACGTGATACTGTCCTGCGCATTCCTAATGGGTCATACTATAGCAGCCCTGCGGAATATGACCTTTGGGTTGTAAAAAATGGAGAGGCAGAGAAACGTAGAGTTCTATTAGGCGAAAGCAATTATGATTTCGTAGAAGTTAAAAGCGGACTAGAAATCGGTGAAGAAGTTATACTGAACAATATGGAAAATTATAAATCGAAACAAACAATAAAAATAAAGTGATATGTCAATAATCAAGATGGAAGGTATCAGTAAGGTATATCGTGCAAGAGAGATTGAAACTGTCGCACTCGAAAATCTAAATCTCGAAGTGGAGCAAGGTGAATTTTTATCAGTAATGGGACCTTCGGGATGTGGCAAAAGTACCATGCTGAATGTAATGGGCTTACTAGACAACCCAACAGAGGGTAAGGTGATAATTAACGGAATGGAAACTAGTAGAATGAATGATAATAAGTTAGCAGAGTTTAGAAATCAGACTTTAGGTTTCATTTTTCAGAGCTTTCACCTCATCAATTCTCTCAGCATATTAGACAATGTAGAACTTCCACTCTTATATAGGAAGTCAACCTCTTCAGAACGCACACAACGTGCCAAAGAGGTACTAGATAAGGTCGGACTTTCGCATCGCATGAAGCATTATCCCTCACAGCTTTCGGGTGGGCAATGTCAGCGTGTAGCCATTGCACGAGCCTTGATAGGCAATCCGCAAATCATTTTAGCCGATGAACCCACTGGAAACTTGGATAGCAAGATGGGAAGCGAAATAATGGAACTGCTTTTCCAACTCAATAACGAGGGGACAACCATTGTTATGGTGACGCATGACGAGCAGATTGCTCGTAGCACCAAACGTATTATTCGCTTCTTTGATGGAAGACGAGTAGAGTAAGCCTTTTCATTAAAGTATAGAAATTATGTATAAAGTATATTTCAAACAAGCCATAGAGCTACTACGACAAAATAAGTTTATTAGTATCATTTCTATAGTGGGTACTGCGCTTGCCATTATGATGGTGATGGTAATAGTGGTGGTAGATCAAGTTAAGAATGCTGATGTATCTCCTGAAAGTAATAGGAGTCAGTTATATCAGATAGATTACCAGAAAGCATCATATGCGGAGAGAAACATCAACAATAGTGGACTTCTTTCTTCTCAAACTATAAATATATTAAAAGAGGAAATAAAGTCTGCATCTAAGATATCTGCCAATGATGGACTAATAATGGACTATAATAGTAAAACAAGTAAGGTTGTAGGATCAAAAACACGCATTCCTCTAGATATACGAGGTGTTGATGCAGTGTATTGGGAACTATTCTCATTTGATTTCATTGCAGGTAAACCGTTTACAGAAGCTGACTTTGAAGCACAGATCAAGAAAATAGTCCTAAGCGAAAGTCTAGCTCTACAATTTTTTGGGAAGTCTAGTGCTATTGGACAAAAAATTTTGATCGACATAAATGAATACACAGTGGTGGGAGTGGTAAGAGATGTATCTAAGGTGTTCAAAAATGCTTATGCGCAAGCGTGGATACCTCATAGCAAAAAACAAGAAGACGCTTTTCAACTATTACTATTACTGGATCCATCTAGAATCGAACAAGTAAACAATGAAGTGAGAAGAGCAGAGGAGCTATATGCTCTAACGAATGAAGGTTGGAAGTTAACTCTATTTGGTCCATTCAGTCATAGAGATGCTCAGTTGAATATCTGGAACTTTGAAAAAGACAAAAAAGTAGCGACTAAACGAATGATTGCCATATTTGCTATATTAATGTTGATTCCTGCTATCAATCTCTCTAGCTTAAGTCTTTCGAGAGTAAAGCGCCGTATCGAAGAAATAGGAATACGTAAGTCTTTTGGTGCACAAAGGAGGACTATACTGATGCAAGTGTTATATGAAAACTTTATCACCTCGCTACTGGGAGGTATCATTGGACTAGTGCTTTCGGTTATTATTGTTTCGCTAATGAAAGGCTGGTTATTGGGAGCTACTGATGCAAGTAGCATTCCTCTTAACGCTCTTTTGTCTTTGCCAATACTTCTAACAGTAGTGGTAGTTAGTTTTGTGCTCAACCTCCTTTCGTCGGGTATTCCTGCATGGCGTGCTGCCAATATGAATATTGTAGATTCTATCAACCAAAAAAACAATTGATTATGATACAACATATTTTAAAAATAATTTGGACAGAACGACGCATCAACTTTTGGATATTGCTAGAACTTATGCTCATATTTTGCATTATTTGGTTTTGTGCCGACTACTTTACATTTATGTATCGCCGTTATTTGAAACCAACTGGTTTTGACATCGAAAATACTTACATCGTAGAAGTTTCACAGAATGAAGAGTACATAGAAGAACTTGTGAAAAACGGAGATAAAACAAAAAACGAAATTATTGAAGAGTATGGATGGTTGATCTACGACAGAGTTAAACAACATCCTGACGTCCTAGCTGCTTCCCTAAGTACCAATGCTTATCCCTACAATGGAGGAATGAATAGCTTTAGAATATTTACAAATGAAGATACTATACCTGTGAGGGGTGTAGTGTATTCACGCTCTGTAAGTCCCGAATTCTTTGACGTTTTCAATATTAAGTTGGAAAGTGGCAAGCGATTTACTTGGGACGATGTGGACAAAAGGCTTGTAGTAATGAATGGTGATGATAAGAATCAAATAGCCAATTTTAAGCCTAATGAGGTGAAAACTATCAGAACAAGCTATAATGATGATGAAAATGCTATTTATAATGTAATAGGTATTTCACAACGTACCAAACGAGACCCTTTCTATCGTTACGAGAATGAAGTCTATGAGCTAATTCCGAGAAATAATATAAGATGGCTAGGAGTAGGAAATGTTAAGATCTGTATCAGAGTCAAGGAAAATATAGATTCTGAAAATTTCGTTAAAAAATTTTCAGAAGAGATGTATGATCAACTCAATGTGGGAGTATTCTATCTTGTGAATGTAGTTCCCTTTGAAACCATCAAAGAACGATACATGTTTTGGGAAGATTATAGCAGCAAATTTAAAAACTTAGGAGCAGTAGTAGCTTTTCTCTTAGCCAATGTGTTTCTGGGATTGATAGGTACATTTTGGTTCAGAACCCGTCAGCGCAGAGGTGAAATAGGACTTCGCATGGCAATAGGTTCAAGCAAGGGAAGCGTCAAACGTATTTTCATTGGCGAAATACTTTTGTTAGTTGCTATTGCTAGTCTAGTGGGTACACTCATTAGTTTTAATCTCAGCATTGCCGATCTTTTGGCTGATATTGGCTTCCCGATGGCACGCGATAGAGATTATGATGCTGTGGATTGGATACAATACTTAATCAATTTTGGTGTCACAACTTTCATTCTAGTGTTAGTGAGTACCCTTGCCGTATGGTATCCTGTACGTCAAACTGCCAAAATTCAACCTGCTAATGCTTTACGAGACGAA
>JASLEN010000018.1 GCA_030151105.1 Dysgonomonas sp. | reverse complement strand
AATGGAAAATATAATTTCATTGGGCAAAATGGAGATGACTATCCACAACCAAAAGAATTGGGCGAAGATGGAGTAACACTTTCTATCAATCCTCAAATCTTATTTTCTGGAATAAATAGATCGCTATTTGCAAGTGCAGACGATGAACTTCGTCCTGTGATGAATGGTGTTTATTTTGATATCACTACCGAAGATTTGACATTTGTGGCTTCAGATGGTCACAAATTGGTAAGAAATAAGACAACAGCAGTGAAAGGATCTGAAAGAGCATCTTTCATCCTTCCTAAAAAACCTGCTAACCTTCTACGTTCGATTCTACCTAAAGAATCAGAAAATGTAGAACTAACTTTTGATGAGAATAACGCATACATCAAAATGTCAAGCTATACTATGACTTGTCGTTTTATAGAAGGACGTTATCCAAACTACAATTCAGTTATTCCAGAGAATAATACAAATAAAGTAGTTTTGGATCGTTTGACATTCCTAAATGCGCTGAAACGTGTTTCTGTGTTCTCAAACTCATCGAGCAACTTGGTAAGACTTCAATTGTCTGAAAAAGATATCGTAGTTTCGGCACAAGATATCGACTTCTCTACTGCAGCAGAAGAAAAAATAGCTTGCGACTATTCGGGTACAGCGATGAGTATTGGATTTAAGTCTAACTTCTTGATTGATATTTTGAGCAACATTCCAGCAACAGAAGTTTCGCTAGAGCTATCAGACCCATCGAGAGCAGGATTGATTATCCCAACAGAAAACGAAGAGGACGAAGACTTGTTGATGTTGTTGATGCCAATGATGCTAAACGACTAAGAGAAAGCAAAAGATATAATATATTGAAGAAACTTTATCACTTGTCTTTTCTGAGAAAGTGATAAAGTTTTTTTGTAAGAAAAAGAATAATTATGGAACTAAACCTACGTAATCCTCTCGTATTCTTCGATTTGGAGACTACGGGTACAGACACAGCAAAAGATAGAATAGTAGAAATATCAATCCTTAAAATCCTTCCTAATGGAACGGAAGAGGTTAAGACAAAGTTGATTAATCCAGGAATGCCCATTCCACAAGCCTCCACAGATGTGCATGGTATTACTGACGAGGATGTGAAAGATGCTCCGCAGTTCAAGCAGATTGCAAAATCGTTGGCAGAGTTTATGGAGGGATGTGACATTGCAGGATTCAACTCTAGCCGCTTTGATGTTCCTTTGCTGGCAGAAGAGTTTTTGCGTGCAGGAGTAGATTATGATTTCAGCAAACGCAAAATGATTGATGTTCAAATTATCTATCATAAAAAAGAACAGCGTACACTGGAGGCTGCTCTGAAATTCTATTGTGGCAAGGAATTGACTGATGCTCACTCGGCAGAGGCAGATACGAGAGCCACATATGAGGTTTTGAAAGGGCAATTGAAAATGTATCCTGATTTAGAAAATGATGTTGATTTTTTGGCAAAAGAATTTTCATCATATAATAATAATGTGGATTTAGCAGGACGAATTATCTTAGACGAAAATGGTATAGAGGTGTTCAACTTTGGTAAGCACAGAGGTAAATCTGTTGCTGAAATATTAAAAAAAGAGCCTAGCTTCTTTGCTTGGATTATGGACGCTGATTTTCCTCTCAATACTAAACAGGTGTTGACAAGAATAAAGTTGAGAGAAATGGGGAAATGATACTTAACATAAAATCTGAACTATGAAATTAAAATTATTGTGTTTGTTTTTTGTATTAGGCATTTCCTGTTGTTTATTAGCACAAGATGTAAAAGAGCCTAAGGTACATTTGGAGAATTTCTTTCATGAGCTAGAACGTGATAGTATTGCGAGTGGCTTTGCATCTCTATTTTCGACCAATCCTTATTTGCAGAATGTAGAGCAGATGGAGAAATTAGTCTTAGAGTATGGGGTAACTAAAAAGCTATTGGGGAAATACTATGGCTACGAGATTTTGAAAGAATATATTATGGGGAGTTGTTTGGTTCAGTATTTTGTTTTGGCAAAATATGAGCGTCAACCGATGCGATTCAGATTTGTTTTCTATAAGCCTACAGATAAATGGGTGCTCCATACTTTTAAGTATGATGATAAATTTGTAGGAGAATTTAATGATATTGCAAGTCCAATGTATTTTGACTATAGTGCTGATCGTAAAGAGGATTGATTACGACATCTAAGTTATATTAAAAAAGTGCCAATTGAGAGCTCAATTGGCACTTTTCTGTTTTTATAGTAGATCTATACAGTTTTCGAGTTGCATGCTCCTTGAACCTTTTAGTAGCACGTAGCTACCTTCTATGGGATGCGAACTGAGATGCGCTCTCAACTCCTCAAAGTTTTTATAGAGAGGAAACTTTGTGTTCACATGGCTGAAGTTTTCACCCACGAAATAGGCTTCGTCAAAACCATTCGTTTCTACATAGTCAGCAATTTTTTGATGCTCCACATCTGTATCAGGACCAAGCTCTTTCATATCGCCCAAAATCAATACTTTGTGGTTTACATTCAACAGGCTGAAATTGTTTAGAGCAGCCTGCATGCTAGTTGGGTTTGCATTATAGGCATCTATAATGAGCATGTTTTTACCAGTTTCTTTTAGCTGAGATCTATTATTAGTAGGCTCATATTCTCTGATTGCTTTACTAATAAGATCAGATTTGACTCCAAAATACTTACCAATCGTGATTGCTGCAAGTGCATTTGGAAGGTTATATTCGCCAATTATTTTTGTTTTCACCACTTGACAATTGCTAGCCATACACCACTCAAATTCAAGATGTGGCGTGCATGAAAGAACAGTACCAGTTACAAAAAGACTTTCTTTGTTTCCAATTCCGTATTCTATGATTGCCATCCCATTTGCCATCTTCATCAATGTGGGATTACTGCTATCCACAAATATTTTACCCTCTTTGGTTCCTTTGATGAAATCATACAATTCGCCTTTGGCTTTAATAATGTTTTCGTAAGAGCCAAAGCCTTCTATATGGGCATGACCAATATTTGTAATCAAACCATAGTTGGGTTCAGCTATTTCGGTCAGCTTTTTTATCTCGCCCATATGGTTAGCACCCATCTCTATGATAGCTATGTCATGCTCTTTTTGAATGCGTAGCAATGTGAGTGGCACACCGATATGATTATTGTAGTTACCTTGAGTTGCTATCACATTGTATTCTTGTGATAGAACAGACATTACGAGTTCTTTAGTTGTTGTTTTCCCATTCGAGCCTGTGATGGCTAGTACAGGAATCTTAAATTGTCGGCGATGATAGTTTGCTAGTTGCTGTAGAGTTTCTAGGCAGTTGTCAACTAGCAGAATATTGGGTTCTGTGGCATATTCTTTTTCATCTACTATTGCATAACTACAGCCCTGCTCTAAGGCACTTTTGGCAAATGCATTACCATTGAAAGTAGCTCCTTTGAGTGCTACAAATATGGAATTTGGAGAACAGTTACGAGTATCTGTGGTTACGTGTGGATGTTGCTGAAAAATAGTATATAGTGCAGATATTTCCATTTGTAATTTAAATTTTCTTGAATGTGATAGCAAAAAACTTTGCTATCTTTTAAACGTTTTAGGGGTAAAGTATGTTCTATAAAAAGCAACGTTACTCCTATGTTATTAAACATTGCCTAGTAAAGATAGAACTATAAAACTATTTACTAAAAAGTTTAGTCTTAATTTAGTCTAATAATAGTTGCGATAACATATAAAAATAACGATATTTGAAAAAGTGATACTTTTCAAAAAAAGATCCGTAGTAAGAATATAAACGATAGTATTGATGTACAACAGTTTTGATAAAAATACAATGGCACGAATGTCGGAGATGATGTTCAGAAGCAACGAAAACCAATTCGCTGTGATGCCTTCTTGTGTTTTTAATTGCTGTATGTGTACTATGTGTTACACTTCTGCGGGTTATCCACTATAATTAAGAAATATACAATTTTATATATTCATATTTTATAGGAGTAACCAATCTGGTTACTCCTTTTTTATTCACTTTAATTTTTAATAATAATGAGCGGATACAAATTTGAAACATTGCAAGTGCATGCTGGACAAGAGGTAGATCCAGTAACACATTCGAGAGCATTGCCTATCTATCAAACAAGTTGCTATACATTTGATGATGCACAACATGGTGCTAACCTTTTTGCCCTAAAACAGTTTGGAAATATCTATACTCGTCTGATGAATCCAACGACTGATGCTTTCGAAAAGCGAATAGCAGCACTAGAGGGAGGAGTTTCTGCTTTGGCTACTGCATCAGGACATGCAGCTCAGTTTATCGCTCTCAATAATATTGTTTCGCAGGGGGATAACTTTGTATCCACTTCGCATCTATATGGGGGAACATATAATCAGTTCAAGAATCAATTCAAACGTCTGGGTGTTGAAGTTCGTTTTACTCCAAACGATGAGCCTACATCTTTCGAAGCGCTGATAGATGATAAGACAAAGGCGCTTTATATTGAAACTATCGGTAATCCAGATCTTAATGTGCCAGAATTTGAGGCTATTGCAGCAGTCGCAAATAAGCATGATATTCCACTAATAGTAGATAATACATTTGCAGGAGGGGGTTATCTCTTCCGTCCTTTGGAACATGGAGCAAGTGTAGTGGTAGAGAGTGCTACTAAATGGATTGGCGGACATGGAACTTCTATGGGTGGTGTAATTGTAGATAGTGGAAAATTCAATTGGGGCAATGGTAAGTTCCCTGAATTTACAGAGCCATCTGAGAGCTATCATGGATTAGTGTTCTGGGATGTGTTTGGAGCAAATGGGCCTTTCGGTAATATCGCTTTCACTTTACGTGCCCGTGTAGAAGGTTTGAGAGATTGGGGAGCAACAATCAGCCCAATGAATTCATGGTTGCTAGTGCAAGGATTGGAAACTCTTTCTCTACGTATGGAACGCCATGTGGAGAATGCCTTGAAGTTGGCTCAATGGTTAGAGGCTCATCCAAAGGTGGAGTACGTAAACTATCCAGGTTTGGAAAGTAGCCCTTATCATGCTAATGCGAAAAAATACTTAAAAAAAGGTTTTGGAGGAGTTCTTTCATTCAAAGTAAAGGGAGAAGGTGGAAAGGCCGATACTGTAATCAACTCTCTGAACTTGATAAGTCATGTGGCAAACGTAGGAGATGCTAAAACATTGATTATTCATCCTGCATCTACTACTCACTCTCAATTGCCAGATGAGGCAAAGGTGAATGCTGGAGCAGTACCAGGATTGTTGCGAGTGTCGGTTGGTATCGAGAATATTGATGATATTAAAGCAGACTTGGAACAAGCACTGGCTAAAATCTGATTTTCAGTTCTGTATAATTTTAAATAGTTTTAAGAAGCCAGCTTTAATTAGCTGGTTTTTTTGTGCTCACTTCTCAATGCTTTTGATATTTTTGTTGCTTAACTATTTTAAAATCTATCCATGACCAATCTTAAACCCCAGTCCCCTCGTATAGAGGTGGTGGATGCTCTGCGTGGTTTTGCTGTAATGGCAATTCTTTTAGTGCACAGTCTCGAGCATTTTATCTTTCCAGTCTATCCAGATGTAGCCTCTCAACCCAATTGGTTGAATATCTTAGATGAGGGAGTCTTTAGTGTAATTTTTACTCTTCTTGCAGGCAAATCGTATGCAATATTTGCACTCCTTTTCGGCTTCACATTCTATATTCAGTATAGTAATCAAGAAAAAAAAGGAAATGACTTTGGCTATCGTTTCTTGTGGCGAATGCTACTTCTTTTAGCTTTTGCAACACTCAATGCTGCGTTCTTTCCTGCGGGAGACGTACTGTTGCTCTTCGCTATTGTGAGCATATTCCTGTTTATAGTTAGAAAATGGAGCAATAAGGCAATTCTTATTGTTGCTGTTTTCTTCTTATTTCAACCTATCGAATGGTTTCATTATTTTGCTAGCCTAGTAGATTCTTCTTATTCTCTTCCTGATTTGAAAGTAGGAGAGATGTATGCCGAAGTAGGCGAGTACACCAAGAATGGAACTTTCAAGGAGTTTATTCTTGGAAATATTACATTAGGTCAAAAAGCTAGTTTGTTTTGGGCTATAGGGGCAGGACGCTTCTTGCAAACAGCGGGGCTCTTTATGTTAGGTTATTTGATTGGTCGCAAGCAATTATTTATTGCTACTAAAGAGAATATTCAGTTTTGGATAAAAGCCTTGATTGTGGCTGCTATTCTTTTTGCTCCACTTTATGAATTGAAAAACTTGGTGATGAAAAGCGATGAGATGATTATCACTAAGTCTATAGGTGTCGTTTTGGATATGTGGCAAAAGTTTGCATTCACTTTTGTACTGATTCCTTCTTTCGTTATACTTTACCAGAGAGATTCTTTCAAGAAGATGACAAGTAGTTTTCAACTTTATGGAAAAATGAGTTTGACCAACTATATTACTCAGTCTATTGT
>JASLEN010000442.1 GCA_030151105.1 Dysgonomonas sp. | reverse complement strand
TGTCAAAGACTTTTCAGGAAGAGTGATTGCAAGCCACAATCAAGATAAATCATATACTCCAGCTTCAATTCTCAAAGTCGTAACTACAGCTACAGCTCTTGAGGTGCTGGGAGCAGATTATAGATACAAAACGACTCTTGCTAAAGATAAGAATAATCCGAATAGACTATTGATACATGGTTATGGTGACCCCACATTAGGAACAGAGCATTTAGACAATATTCCTCAAGCTTTTACTACTACTTGGAGCAATGAGATAGTCAAAGCATTTTCTAAGCAGGATAATTTAGATATTCTAGTCATCGACAATTACTTTGGCTATCGTGGAGTTTCCCGAAAATGGATACATGAGGATTTGGGCAACTATTATGCTGCCTCATCTTATGGAATTAGTGTATTTGATAATACCTATCGCCTATCATTCAATACAAAAGGAGTGTCTCAACCAGAGATTATAGGTACAGAGCCCGAAATGAAAGATTTACATTTTACGAATACTTTGGAGTTAAATACAACAGGACGAGACAATGGTTATATTCTAGGTTCGCCCATGTCTAATGAGCGAGTGGTGATAGGGAATATTCCTGCTAATAGAGCCAAGTTTACGATTAAGGGAGATATCCCAAATCCAGGACTTTACTTAGGGAAGACTATTTCTACAGTTTTGGAAGGTATGGGACGTAGAGTTAGCTCTGTAGAAACAACTTATGATTCCTATCATCAAGAAATGAACTCTTCTAATAAAACCGTTTATAATGAAAATGTATTTTATACTCATCTCTCTCCCACATTGGCAGAGATTGCAAAAGATGTAAATGTGCGTAGCAATAATCATTATGCAGAACATCTTATCCGAACACTAGGGCGAGTAAAGAAGCCTGACATCTATTCCCTAGCCTTAGAAGAAGGGATTGAAAAGGTAGAGAATGTATGGACGGAAAAAGGGCTCAATACCAATGCCCTTTTTATGTATGATGGTTGTGGACTTGCTCCCACCAATGCTGTGAGTGCTGAATTTATGACAGACCTATTGGTGTATATGCAAACTAAGAGTGAAAATTCGATGATTTTTCTGAGGACATTTCCTCAGGCTGGAAAAGATGGAACAGTTCGTAGTTTGTTGAAAGGTACACGCCTAGAGGGTAAGGTGTTTGTGAAGAGTGGGAGTATTGGAGATGTGCAATGTTTTGCAGGCTATTGTATTGATGGAGAAAAGAAATATGCTTTTACCATTATGGTAAATAAGTACAATGCTCCACGCAATCAGGTGGTGAGAGCTATTGAGCAATTGTTATTAGGCGTGCTTTAACTAATTAACGTTTCTTACGTTAAATAGATATATAAGAATATTTGAAAATGGGTCTCTAAGCTCTATTATATCTAGTTTTGTAGCTCATTTTAAATTATCAAAAAGAAGTATTTTATGAAATTTGTGAAAAACTTAAGTTTATTACTAACTCTTATTTTATTTGTAGCTAGTTGCTCAGACAGCGATAAGTTTGTCTTCACGCACAAAGTGATGGTGAATGATGGCATCGACTTTGTTTCTGTAGGGAGCGATGGGCGTAGTGTAGAGCTTGCAATCAATTCGCAAGAAGATTGTAACATCTTGACCGATGCTGATTGGTTTACAGTAGATCAAACAAAAATAAAAGATGGAGAATCAACTTTAACGTTGACATTGTCAGAAAACAAAGGGGCTCCCCGTCATGATGATATAACATTTCAGAGTGAAGGATTTACTCAAACACTAGTAGTGCAGCAAAATGCAGCAAATACGACTAACGAAGATGCTACACATAACATATATGCCACATTTGGAACAATGCCAAGCCTCTATCTTGGACTGCATATGTTGTTAGACGAAAAACCTTGTTTGTTTTTCTATCATAGAACTCAAACCTTTGATGCTACTCAGTTTCCCGCTCATGTAACTAGCCTTACTTTTGAAGGGAGTAGCAATCCTATATTGGATGCTAGTGTTGAGATGAGAAAACAGATTTTAGAGATAAACAGGAAAGATCCAGATGCTATTTTTGCATTCTATGTAGATGACTTTAGGTCGAGCTTGGCTTACAACTGGTTCGTGGGTCAAGGCATAGATTCGTCAAGGGTGAAAGTTACACTTCTAACAGATGGCGCAGGTAGTTACAACGAATTTTATAAAGCCTTTGGAGATGCAGCAACAGGCGAAGCTAATTGGAAGAAATATGAAGATCATGTGAAAGGCTTGAATTGGGATAATCATAATAGATTCCATACCAAAGATAGTGATAACGCATATAACTATCAGTTGCCTTACGCTATGTCAACACTAGATAATTACAGATACGTGTTGCAAGCAGCGGACTTGCTAGAAACGAATAGCACATTTGTTCAAGATAAACTTGAGAAGGAAATGCATACTGTGGATTATCCTCCCGTTAACATGTTGAAGCAGTTGACTCCTGCTCAGTTGGCTCAATTTCATAAAATGACAAAGTTCGATAGTAAGACAATCCAAGCTATGTTTGATGAAAATGATAGAGAGAATCTAATTATTATCAGCACTAATCCATCATCTAGCATTATGCCTCAAATCCTTAAAACGATAGATACATATTCCAAACAATATGATATGTTTATGTCTGTGCATCCAGCAGATCCAGATGTAGATAAGTTAAAAGAGTTAGAAGCACAAGGTAAGGTGAAGCTCTTCCCTCAAGGATTGCCTTTCGAAGTCCTTCTTTGGACGTTTATGGATTATATTCATGCTATGGGAGGTTCACAATCTACTGTATTTATTACAGCTCCTATCGAAAAAGTGAAATTCATGTATGCAGATAGTGCAGAAGAAATGGTGAAGCCACTAGACAAAATGTTTAAAGGGCAAGAAGGTATTAACTGGATGGGTAAATAAAATTTTAAGAATAAATGAAAAAGGCTTTAATTACATTAGCAATCTTACTTGCTATCTCGCTTTCTGCATTTTCGCAATTTACACCTGCGTCGTATATGGTAGATGGATTTTCTTTACCTTATAAAGTAATGTTCCCTACCCACTATGATGAAAGCAAGGCGTATCCTTTGGTCGTACTGCTTCACGGAGCGGGTGAAAGAGGACTCGACAATGAGGCTCAGTTAGTGCATGGCAAGAATTTCTTGATTGATAATTTCCAATCAAAGAATCCAGCGATTGTCATTGTTCCGCAATGCCCTACCAATAACTATTGGTCAAATGTGGAGAGACATCAAATAGGAGATAAGATGACAATGCGCTTTGGCATTACTGACAAGCCAACTGCCGCAATGGCAACACTAGTTAGTCTTATTCAGAATTGGACTTCTTCGGGCAAGGTAGATACTAAGCGAGTGTATGTTGGTGGACTATCAATGGGTTCAATGGGAACCTATGAATTACTTTGGAGAATGCCTCAAACATTTACGGCGGCTTTCTCAATCTGTGGAGGAGCTAGTTTGGAGAAACAGTATTTGTTTGCAAAGAATACACCAGTTTGGATATTTCATGGAGAGGCAGATTCTGTTGTCTCTGTCGAACATTCTAGAGCCATCTACAAGCAATTGCAAGATTTAGGTGGCGAGGTCAAATATACTGAGTATCCAGGAGTAAACCACAACAGCTGGGACAATGCCTTTGCAGAACCAGAGCTTGTGCCTTGGCTATTCAGCCATTCTAAGTAAAATAGAAAAAGCGTTTAGATATAATCTAGACGCTTTTTATTATTCAACTGCTATTTCTATAATCTTTATTGATTGTTATTAGCAGTTAACTGTTCAAATCTTCCTTTCTTAAACACTTGCGCCCCTTTGTGAACACCCTTGCGCAATAGTTTTTGCTCCTCTTCGGGCAGTTTGATTACATCTTGACAAGTTGTAGAACAGCAATGATTCATCTTAGCAGTACACTCCTCACATTGAATAAATAGGAGGTGACAAGCATCGTTGGCACAATTGGTATGCGTGTCGCAAGGTTTGCCGCATTGATGGCAGTTGGCAACTATATCGTCGGTGATGCGCTCTCCTAAACGATTGTCGAATACAAAGTTCTTTCCAATGAATTTAGACTCCAAGTTCTCTGCTTTTAGCTGACGAGTATATTCAATAATACCACCCTCTAGTTGATACACATTCTTGAAGCCCTTGTGCTTGAAGTATGCACTCGCTTTTTCGCAGCGAATACCCCCTGTGCAATACATCAGTAGATTTTTGTCTTCCTTATGTTCGGCAAGCATCTCGTGAATGATGGGCAACGATTCTCTGAAATTATCTACATCGGGTTTGATAGCTCCCTCAAAATAGCCAATCTCGCTTTCGTAGTGATTGCGCATATCTACCACCACCGTGTTAGGATCTTCTAGCATCGAGTTGAAATCCTTTGCTCTTAGGTGTGTACCTATTGCTGTAACATCAAAAGTGTCATCATTCAATCCATCCGAAACAATTTTGTCTCTCACCTTCACTTTCAGTTTCAAGAATGCAAAGTTATCATGTTCCACTGCAACATTCATTCTCAGATTTTGTAGAAAGGCATATTGATTGTTGAAAGCTAAAAACTTGTCATAGTTTCCTTTTGGAACCATCATTTGCGCATTGATGCCCTCTTTAGCAATATAGATTCGTCCCAAAATATTCAGGGCATTCCATCCTACAAATAGTTCGTCTCTTGTTTGTTGCGGGTCAGTTAGATGTGCATAGGTGTAGAACGAAAGAGTGATATACTCAGTTCCTTGCTCAGTTATTAGTTGAGCACGTTCTTCGTTGCTGAGTGTGTTATATAGTTTCATCTTATTTAGAATTGATGTAAATTATGAGGCAAAATTACAACAGACTTGGGAGATAATGATTTAAAGATGATAGATAGTATTGATTGCTTATAAATAGGATGGTGCATTTAGAGTTAAAATTGTGAGTAATAATGAAGAATAGCAGTCAAATAGTCATAATAACTACAAAATCATTATATTTGCGTAAGTTCAATATACTATGAACCTATTATATTAAGATTTAGAAAAATGAGAATTGCAATTGTTGGTGTAAGTGGTGCTGTAGGACAAGAGTTCTTGAGCATTTTGGAGGAAAGAAAAGATTTCCCAATTAGTGAGTTCACAATCTTTGGTTCGGCACGTAGTGCGGGCAAGGTGTATAAGTTTAGAGGAAAAGACTATACTGTAAAGGAACTGAAGCACAACGACGATTTCAAGAATATAGATATAGCTTTCACTTCGGCAGGAGGTAGCACATCTATCGAGTTTGCTGACACCATTACCAAACATGGTGCAGTGATGATAGACAATTCATCAGCTTTCCGTATGGATGCTGATGTGCCTTTAGTTGTACCAGAGGTGAATGGAGAAGATGGCAAAGTACGTCCACGAGGAATTATTGCTAATCCCAACTGTACAACCATTCAGATGGTGGTAGCTCTGAAAGCTATCGAACAACTTTCGCACATCAAAAAAGTACACGTGGCAACCTATCAGTCGGCTTCTGGAGCTGGTGCTGCGGGAATGGAAGAGCTTGTGGAGCAGTTCAAACAGTTGGTGAACAAAGATGAGGCGACAGTTGAAAAATTTGCTTACCAATTAGCATACAACTTAATTCCTCAAGTAGATAGCTTTACTGAAAATGGCTACACAAAAGAGGAAATGAAGATGTATAATGAGACTCGTAAAATAATGCATTCAGATATTGAAGTGAGTGCAACTTGTGTGCGTGTGCCTGTGTTGCGTGCTCACTCAGAGGTGATTTGGGTGGAGACAGAAAAGCCTGTTTCGGTAGAAGATGCTCAAAAAGCATTTGCAACGGCAGAAGGAATCATCTTGCAAGACAAGCCAGAAGAGAAAGAATATCCAATGCCACTTTTCATTTCGGGCAAGGATGAGGTGTATGTAGGGCGTGTTAGAAAAGATATTTCTAATCCTAATGGACTTTCGTTTTGGGTAGTAGCCGACCAAATCAAAAAAGGAGCTGCATTGAATGCTGTTCAAATTGCTGAATACCTGATTAAAGAGAAAGCAATATAAGAACCGTATAATATCAGTATAAGATGTGTATAATAGAACTATAATAAAAAGACAGAGATGATAAGATTAAACGCATTTATAGAAGTAGATACAGCAAAGCGTGCTGAAGTGTTGGCTTTGGCAAAGGAGTTAGTTGCAAAATCGACAAAAGAAGAAGGATGTATTGCTTACGATATTTTCGAGAGTGCTACCCGCCCTGAGGTGTTGATGTTTTGCGAAACTTGGAAAGATGCAGCAGCATTGGATGCACATAGCAAGACTGAACATTCTACAACTATTGTGGGTCAACTGCAAACACTTTGTAAATTGAAACTGGAGCGATTCGAGTTTTAATTTTCACTCTTACATCTCGCATAGATGGCTTCTAGTCATGATTTGAGAAAAAAGAGGATGAATTTTTTGATATCTCTTGCTTTGTTATCTACAAAGAACTATATTTGCATCGCAATTTAGCACAATGCTGCTAAACGAGGTGCAAATGGAGGTGTGGGTGAGTGGCTGAAACCACCAGTTTGCTAAACTGACGAACGGGTAACTGTTCCGCGAGTTCGAATCTCGCCGCCTCCGCAAACACTCAGCTAGAAGGATTACTTTGTTTTAAGGTAATCCTTTTTTTATTCTCATCAACTTTGATCTATTTCTCTACATCAGTTGTTAAATCCAGATCACTTGATTTAACATTTTTCAATGTTTATCATTCTCCATTCGTTTCTCCTTTTCTTATATTTGTTGCGAACTACATAAGTTTAAAAACAGAAACACTTATTTAACATGAAGAAAATCTTAACAATGGTTTTCCTCCTTGCTGCTGTATCCTTGTCTGCTCAGACAAGCAAATATCAACTGTCAGCTGGCATTATAGATAGCGCAACGGGGAAATCGACTGCTGGAATCAGAACAACGCTTAAGAAGTATGATGAAGCAACCCAATCGTGGAATTTTGTATCAGAGGTAATTACTGGATCTTCAGAACGTTTCTTGGAACGAAAAGAAGGTCAAGACAATCGAGGAATTTACAAAATTACTTACTACACGCACGATTATTTCAAGAAGCAAGGTATTGAAAGTATCTTTCCATTCATCGAGGTGAATGTAAATATTACTACTGATGAAGACTATTCATTCCCAATTGTGGTAACACCATTCGGATATTCCGCATATAGAGGCAATGGATATACAACTCCTAAGAAAAACAACAATTAAGTAAAAAGTAACATGAGACTAATAACGCTAATAATTTCGCTATTTGTTTTGAGTGTATCTTATGCTCAAAATCAGAAAGAATATAAACTCTCTACCCATGTTCTCGATAATTATGCGGGAATACCTGGGGAAGGGATGAAGGTTCAGCTCTTTCAAGAGGGTGATACAGATGAATGGATATTGATTGATGAACGAATCTCAGATCATGATGGTCGTGTCAACGATTTTCTAAAAAATACGCAAGAGCATAAAGGAAATTACAAACTAAAATTCTTCTCTAGAGAGTATTGTGAGGAGAAATATGATATAAAAAGTGTATTTCCATATATAGAGGTGGTGATGGAGTTGGGTGAGGATTCTCACTATCACATTCCTATAACAGTTGCCCCTTTGGGTTATGGCACTTATAAGGGTCGATGAGGTAGATCTGTAATGATAAACAAGAAAGAATTCTCTTCAATTGTGATAAACGGTTGGGGAGAATTCTTTTTTTTAGTTTTTCTGTATCAAAAACTTGCATTCATTCTTAGAAATATTTTACTTTATGAATAGTTTCTAATACAAAACAAATCTCACATGGAATCAATCATAAAACTTAAAGATATATATAAGGCTCTCTATGCTTTTGAAAAGCAATATGCCGAAGCAAATGATTTAACTATCAATGAGGCTATAATCTTGTCAGCATTGCAGGGTGGTGAGCCTAAGGCTGCTAACGAGTTGTATGACCATGTAGGATTGTCTAAGTCTCGAGTATCTCGTATTCTAGCGGATATAGAACGGAAAGGTTTTATTGTTCGCAAAGTGGGAGTGAAAGATAAGCGTCACATGCTATTTACGTTGAGCTATGCTGGAAGTGAGAAACTGAAAGAAATTTTAAATCAGCGAATCAACTTTTCGAGATTGGTAGAGCAAATCACCAATCTGGCAGATTAGAAGGCTTCCTTAGGCTAGTTTAGATGCAATATTTTACTTTTCCCTCTATACTTTCTCTCTAAGTCATTCTTTTGGGGTAATGTAAATTCTGCTCGAACCAATGCAGAAATAAGATTGCTATATGATAAAATTATATTATCTTGTACTATAGTGAAAACACGCTCTTGCTAAGGAGTTAACACACCGAATTCTATACTATCAATTTATATATGGGGATTTGCGAATCTTCAATTGTTAACAGATTTAAATATATCATATGGCAGAAAAACAAATCAAGAGAAGAGATTTTATTAAACTATCGGCTCTTGGACTCACAGGCTTAACTATCCTTCCTAGTTGGACACGTAATGGTGTAAAAGTAGCTCCTAGCGATAGAATCAATTTAGGTTTTATAGGAGTAGGAAGACAAGGATTATCAGATTTTATGTCGTTCTCTAAGTGTCCAGGGGTGCAGGTTGTTGCATGTTCCGATGTGGATGCTTTGAAAGCAGAACGTTTTAAACGGTATGCAGAAAAGTGGCAAAAAGAAA
>JASLEN010000047.1 GCA_030151105.1 Dysgonomonas sp. | reverse complement strand
CTTTTTTCTCATCTTTAAGCTGCTGCTTTCTATATTTTCGTTCAGATTTAGATAGTGTGTAGTCATTTTCTACAGCATCTATTTTTCTGTCGTAAGCATCTTCCATATCATCTATTCTTCTTTCTAGATCGTCTATATTTCTTTCAATTCTGTCAACATCTTTATTGAAGTCATTGAATGAACCTACAGGTGCTGAGGATGAAGTGTGTCCTTTGTCCCAGTTTGATCTTTGGTCAGCGTTAAGAACGTCGTAAATTTCTTTCCTTATTTGTCTCGATAACTCACGCTTTTTTTGCCCCTTCTCGTATCCAGACAATGATCTATCTTTTCCAATAGCAGCATAACGTCGTCCTATTCCTTTTTTGATTTGAATAATTTGTTGTCTTTGTGAAGAACTGATATTGTAATCGTTGCGATTCTCTATGCCAT
This sequence comes from Dysgonomonas sp., assembly GCA_030151105.1. GTDB lineage: Bacteria > Bacteroidota > Bacteroidia > Bacteroidales > Dysgonomonadaceae > Dysgonomonas. The sequence goes on along the minus strand of JASLEN010000047.1, from coordinate 2,259 downwards.
CATAGTAGTAGTAATCTTTGTCGTCTCTGTCTTGTGCACCCATCGACAAGCTGAATGTTGCAATTAATATAAGTGCTAAAATTTTTTTCATAATTTTTTCTCTATAAGTGATTGTTTTGTTCGTTTTAGTATTATGTTAGACTTACAGATTGCATTGCTTGTTGCTTTTGTTAACATGTATTAAGGATTCAGAGGAGGCTATTAAAATTTAAATTTGATTAGAAATGCTTTTAAGATATTCATTATTTGATAATTATAACCTAAATGTTTTTACTACAACTACCGAAGGAGGGGTGAGTAAAGGCAACTATTGGAGTTTGAATCTTTCTGAATTTTCCAATGATGCTATGGATGCAGTAGAAAAAAACAGAGAAATTCTCATGCAGCAATTGTGTATCTCTCGTGACAAGCTCTTTGTTCCCTATCAGACGCATGAAGATAAAATAAAAGTTATAGATTCAGCTTTCCTGTCTTTATCACTAAGTGAGAAGAAGGAGCAATTGAATGGTTATGATGCTCTTATTACTAATCAAAAAGATATTTGTATTGGTATTACTACTGCCGATTGTGTTTCCTTATTAATCTATGATCCCACGAATCATGTGTTGGCAGCAGTCCATGCAGGATGGAAAGGAACAGTAAAGAGGATTGGAGCAAAGACTATAATCAAAATGAAGGAGATATTTGGATCTAGACCTGAGGATCTATTAGTTGCTATTGGTCCATCCATTTCTCCTCAAATGTTTGAAGTCGGAAACGAAGTTGGTGAGTCTTTCGAGAATGAAGGGTTTGATTTAAAATCTATTTCTTTTGTAAATGAAGGGACTAAAAAGTTGCACATAGATCTTTGGCAAGCAAATCTACAACCGCTACTCGATTTAGGAGTGCTGAGAGCAAATATTGAAATCTCAGGGATTTGTACATTACAAAACGAAACCTATTTCTCGGCACGTCGTCAAACCATCAATTCAGGACGAATGCTTACAGGTGGAGTATTAAAGTAATAGAGATAGAGTGTGTCTTTTGCTCTCAAATTTTTGTAACTTTGTCACAAACTTAATTTAGGAATTAAATGAACTCAAAAATACACCTACCTGCTGAATGGGAACCACAAAGTGCAATACAACTCACTTGGCCTCATATGCATACAGACTGGAATTACATGCTGAACGAAGCAACTCTTTGCTTCATAGATTTAGCTCATGCAATTTTAGAAAGGCAAGACTTAGTGATAATTTGTCATAGCGAAACAAGTGTCCGTTATCGTCTAAACCCTTCGGAGAATGCCAAGGGAAAATTGACGTTAGTGGAGATTCCTTCGAATGATACGTGGAATAGAGATCATGGAGGAATATCTGTTTTTGTAGATGGTAAACCATATTTCTATGACTTCACGTTCAATGGTTGGGGGATGAAGTTTGCTGCCAACTATGACAATCAAATCAATAGAGGATTATTTGCAAAGAATGCTCTTTGTGAAGAAGTGAAATATGTAAACAAAAAAGATTTCGTACTTGAGGGAGGTGGTATAGAATCTGACGGGAAAGGTACATTGCTTACTACGTCCGAATGTTTGCTTTCTCCTAATCGCAATCCTCACTTATCAAAAAAAGAGATTGAAGATTATTTGAAGAAGTCTTTTGGCTTGTCTCGTGTGCTTTGGCTCGATCATGGATATCTTGCAGGAGATGATACAGATAGCCATATAGATACGTTGGCACGTTTTTGTGACGAACATACCATCGCTTATGTCAAATGTGATGATCAAGAGGACGAACACTATGAGGCATTAGCCAAAATGGAAGAACAACTTAAAACCTTTGTAGATTATGAAGGGAAACCGTATAAGTTGATTGCTTTGCCTATGGCAACACCCGTTTTTGACGAAGACAACGAAAGATTACCTGCTACGTATGCAAACTTTTTGATTATGAATGAGGCAGTCTTAATGCCTACATATGATGAGGAGGAAGTAGATGTTTTAGCGATGAATCAGCTGAAATTGGCGTTCCCAAATAGAGAGATTGTAGGAGTGAATTGTTCTGCATTGATCAAGCAGCATGGGTCGTTACACTGTGTAACGATGCAGTTCCCTAAAGATTATTTTGAATAAAAAAATAGATGTAATATGAAAGTAGGAATTATTCAACAAGCAAATTCTGCTGATATCAATAAAAATCTAGAGAAACTAGAGAGTAATATACGCAAAGTTGCGCAAGAAGGTGCAGAGCTAATTGTATTGCAAGAACTGCACAATTC
>JASLEN010000352.1 GCA_030151105.1 Dysgonomonas sp. | reverse complement strand
GGTCTATCTTACCATCACCATTGATGTCTCTCCATTTCATATCACCAGGTTGTAGCGGCATATTACTTTTCTTCGCCTTGTCTGCATCCGATAGGGCAGCCCAAGCTTCAGGTCCATATAACTTTTGGGCATTAGTACCGTTTGTTTCTACAATCATAATTTTAGGAATTTCGTCATACGATCTATATATTCCATCTGATTGATAGACGACTAACTGATTGGTTTCATATCCTTCTTGATAGCCACCAACCCATCTCTTTTCGTATGTGCCGTCAGCTAATTGGTTTCCTGTATAGATTTCTACTGCGTCTTGTCTATTTCTTTCTAATCCATTTTCAGGCAATTTGGTTACCACATTCTTGTTGTAAGCAAAGTTGACAGAAGAAGTCCATGTCCAGTCTTTTGTTTTGATGATGTCTGCCCCCAATTCTATTTCAACACCCCTATTTCTAAGGTTTCCATTATTCGTCAAGCTTTGTGAGAAGCCTGTTGAGGTAGGAAAACTCACATACGAGTGTTTGTCGGATGTCAAACGATTATAGTAAGTAAATTGTCCTCTTAGTCTGTGATCAAAGAAATGAGACTCTAGACCTACTTCAAATGTTTTTGTCTTCTCCCATTTTAGATTTGGAAGAGGCAAATCTCCAATTAGATATCCTACTTCTCCATCGTAGCGAACTGTGTTGTACGATCCTTGTACTTGATAGGTTTTGATTCCTGAAGCATTACCATTGACTCCATAACTGACACGTACTTTTCCATACGATAGTTTTATTTTATCATTCAATGATTTCATGAAATCTTCTCTACTGAAAATCCATCCTGCAGAAACTCCAGGGAACATTCCCCAGCGATTGTTTTTGTGAATAGTCGAATATCCATCTCTTCTAAAAATAGCATTTACCAAGTATCTATCTTTGTAGTCGTAGGCTAGGCTACCAAAGAATGACATGATTTTTCGGCGTTGGTGTTCTGTATCAATAGATCTTTTATTTGCATCAGAAGTGGTCAATCCTAAATCGCCAAAGTCGTCAGTGGGAGCTCCAGAACCAGATGCCTTGATAAATCTGTAATAAGTATTATAGAACTCAGTACCTACTAAGGCACTCACATTGTGGTCTTCCTTAAATCGTCTATTAAAGTTTAATACAGCATTGTAGGTTTGGTCATATGTTCTGTAGAACTCAGCACTACTGTTTCTCGTCCTATTAAAGACTCCAGGAGAAGATTCAAAATCTTTAGTGAAATTCTCGTTATATTCGTCGCTGTAAAACCAATTTATAGATGTACGAAAAAATAATCCTTTCATGAAATCTACTTGCAGAGCTTGAGACATAGATAGTTTTTCGCTCTCATTATCCACCTGCCATTTATCTGCTTGGTAGTTTTGGTTACCATCTGCTGAGCTTGGCCCTAGTAGAGCTTTTCCATCTTCATCATAGAAGCGTACAGTAGGCGGAAGTGATAAGACACGTCCAAAATAATGAGCCTCTGTGGTTTGAGAACCAGGCATTGATTGCCATTCTGCTTTAGTAAAATTAAATCTTGACTCTGATTTCAACCAATTTGTGATCTTATAATCTCCATTCACCGTAAAGTTGTAACGCTTGTAGAAAGACTTGATAGGTAAACCTTCTGAGTGGTTGTAGCCCAAACCTGCATAGTATGACCCTCTATCGTTTCCTCCCGACATATTCACATTATAATCTTGCGAAATAGCTGGAGAATTGAAGTTCGTTTTTTGAGGATTGGTATCTTTGAAAATTAAAGTTTTAGACGGATCTAATGGATCGGGCATAGTTTCCCAACCTTTGCCTAGTAGCCATTCATTATCTCCATCGAGATACATAGTGCTCCACGGCGATTTTCCATACACATTTCCTGTTCCATATGGGCGCTGTGCATTGAGATCATTAGGTCCATAGCCTAGCTCATTGGCTCCTTCTACGGCTTGTCGTTGCCAATAGAGGTAATCTCTAGCTCCTACAAACTTGTAAGGAGAGTTAAGATAGCTCAAGCCAAGCTTAGCCTTAAAGTTGATCTGTGCTTTTCCACTTTCTCCAGTTTTGGTAGTGATAAGCACAACACCATTGCTGGCACGAGCACCATATATGGCTGTGGCTCCCGCATCTTTTAACACTTCCATCGATTTGATGTCTTCGGGGTTGATATCACTCATGCTTGAACGAATTTGTCCATCTACTACCACTAGAGGAGAGCCTGTTCCATCAAGATTTGTTCCTCCACGAAGAATAATAGTTGGTGTAGCCCCTGGATTTCCAGATGATTGGGTTACTCTCACTCCCGCCACGGCACCTGAAAGAGCTTGTGCTGGGTTAGAAAATAAACCAACTTCGAAAGTTCCTTTGTCAACTTTGGCTATGGAAGAGGTGACCTTGCTTCGTAGCTGTGTTCCTGAATATCCAGTAACAACTACCTCATCCAATACTTTCGTATTTTCAGCTAAAATAACGACAATCTCTTCTCTTCCCTCCATATTTACTACTTGTGTATTGTAGCCAATATAAGAGATAGATAGTTTTTTTGAGGGAGATTTAAGGTTTAGAGTAAATTGACCATCTATATCTGTGATGGTTCCATTAGTGACGCCTACTTCGCTTACAGAGGCTCCAATAATTGCTTCTCCGTGAGGGTCTCTGACTACGCCCTTCACTGCCTTATCTTGTGCTAAAAGTTGCATAGATAGGCACAAACTAATTAAGATTAAAATGTTCTTCATAATAGGTTAAATATTAATATAATAATGATGGAATCACTTTACGCTAAGGATCTCACAACATAATTGGTGAGATTTTATCATCATTCGAGGAATATGAAAAGGTCCTTTAAATAGGTTTCCCTTGGCAGGCTGCGAAACTGTGCCGTCATGATGCAGATAACCATACCATTCGCCATATTCTTTGTCAGGAAAATGGGAGTAAGTATAGTCACTTATCATTTTATGCATCTCCAGATATTTCAGGTTTCCTGTAGCTTGGTAGGCATATAGTGTAGCTATGATAGCCTCTGTTTGTGGCCACCAAAACTTCATGTCGTGTGCATAGTCTTGCGAAGGATACCCTTTGCAATCAACAAAATTGGTTATACCTCCATATTCTTTGTCCCAGCCCCACTCCCATGACCAGTCGAGTATGGTGGTTGCTATTTTGACAAGAGCTTCATCCCAGTTGCGATATTTCGCTTCTTCTAGGATAAACCAAGCTGTCTCTATACAATGCCCTGGATTTATCATGCGTCCCATAATGGTATCTATGAATTCTCCATGAGGTCCGACAGTCTCCAACAAGGCTTTGAATTGAGGGTGCATAAACTCTTTTTCGATAGAATGGATTGAAGAATTTATTTGCTCATCCAGTACAGGATCTTGTATTGCCTCACGAATGCGAGATGCTGTGTTGATTAATATCATTGTTATAGAGTGCCCTTTTGCTTGTAGAGCTTCTGTATATTTAGGCTCAAGAACTCCAGGTGTATTTACAAAGCTTTGGATACTCTTAAATAGTTTGAGAGCCTTTTCTGCATAAGTTTTGTCGCCAGATGCAATGGCATACTCAGACATGGCTATTGCAGCAAATGATTCAGAAAATACATAACGTCTTTTTCTTAACGGAACACCCTCTGCTGTTACCTCAAAATACATTCTACCATCTGTGTCGAAGCAGTGTTTCTCTATAAAATTGAGTGTCTGCTTGGCTATTGATAACCACACTGCATTTTTTTCGATATTGTTGTAGGCATACGAACAGATGAATGCAAAACGACCTTGAAACCAAACTGACTTAGTTGTATCCATTAGTTTACCATCTCGGTCGAGACAAGTATAGCAGCCCCCATTCACATTGTCCACTCCATATTTTATCCAGAATGGCATGATATTTTCTGTGAAATCTTTTTTGTAGATCGTAGTCCAATCTGACAAGTGTTTTTTTACATTCATAGTCGCTAGATTTGATTGATCTGTATTTAGAGCTTGTTGCATCTGTCGAAGAAATTAATTGTTTCCAACTCCTTTTTCATATTAGTTTCTTCCTCATCGGTCATGTTTTGGAATGGAGTGCGATTCTTACCCAAATCCAAGCCAATGAGTTTCATTATGCGCTTTCCTCCTACTATATTTCCTCTATAGTGGCAGATAACGTTAATTACTTCTTGAGCAAAATTTTGTAGTTCTCGTGCTTTCTCTACATTTCCAGCATTCCATGCTTCAATGATTTGTGTTAGCACTTTTCCATTGTAGTTGGTTGTTCCTCCAATTCCTCCTTGTGCACCTCCCATTACTAGTGATGATAGTATAGTTTCATCTTGTCCGTGTAGCATGTCAAATTTGCCATCTTTGTACAAGCGGCATTGATTGTACTCGTAAATGCTTTCATAGGTATATTTAATTCCTGCAAAGTTTGGAATACGCCCATCTACAGCTTTTAAGAAATCTACCATTGGAAGATATGCTCCATTGAAAACTGGAATGTGATAGAAATAGAAAGGCAGGTTGGGTGCAGCTGAAGCTATTTCTTCGCAATATTTTACGAGTTCCTCTATTCTACCTACTTTAGGAAAAGGAGGAGCCATTGCTCCAATTGCATATGCACCATGACTTTGTGCATGTGCTGCAAGTTCTCTAGCCGATTTTACACATGTGCAGCCCACATGTACTAGCACTTTAAAGTCCTTTAGTGCTACTGATATCCACTTTTCAGCGAGAAGCTTTCGTTCTTGGTCAGTTAATAAATAACCTTCTCCAGATGATCCGTTGATAAAAACACCTTTTATCCCATTGTTGACTAATAGTTGAGCATACTTGTCAATTGGTTCGTAGTTTACTTCACCTTTTGCATCAAAAGGAGTAAAGGGGGCATTAATTAAGCCTGTAAGTTTTTCCATGTTATTGTTTATTATGTACTACATATTAGCGGCAAATATAACTACATATTTCTATTATGCAATACATATACTCCTGTTTATGTTGTAAAACACACATGTTAGGGTTATTTTGTTGTATTTTGTAGTACATAATTAAATCAAATAAGAAATGTGGTGAAAATATAAATGATAAGGTTAACTTTGTTAGTGTAATACATAATATGAA
>JASLEN010000340.1 GCA_030151105.1 Dysgonomonas sp. | reverse complement strand
GAAACTTATATTGATAAACTAGAGTATAGACCTCTTTGATATCTTCAAACGAGTAGTGTTCGTATAAGTTCTCATAATAATTATTCTCAATCAGATAGTCAATCTTTTCTTTCAAGGTGTAAAAGAATACAGTGTTTTTGTTCACATAATCAAGGAAATAGGAACGAACCGCCTCCTTGTCTTTATCTAGCTGAAAGTCATCATCTTTTTTGATCATCACCTCGTTGTTGAGGAGTATCCATTTCTTTATTTCCATATTCTTTTATTTTTTCTATAAATTGTAGTAGATCAGATTCTAAACCCGCAAGTTCAAATTTCATCAATATCGGAATGTTATATTCTTCAGCTATCTTATTAGCTGCTAAACCAAAATTAGCTCCCCAGTTTCGGTTTCCACTTGAGGATACAGTCGTAATTAAATCGGAGTGTTTCTCCATGAATTTTGAAGTTGTTTCTGGTATTTGTCCTATTTTGGTTGTATAGGTTAATAAATGCCCAATTTGATTAACTTCAATGTCTTCCGCTATTTTTATAAAATTCCAATTTGTTAATGCTCGTGCTTTTTCAACAAAGCGTGCCACATTGCCAGTTTTGCTGTCGAAGTAAATAGTCATTTGTTCAGAGAGCTTCTATCATTGTGTCCAACTCAGAAGGCTGGTATCCAATAATTCTAGCCAATTCTTTATCCGACTCTATAAGTAGAGTTGTAGGCACAGACCGAATACGATACTTGACTGCAATTTCGGGGCTGTCAAAAGGGTTGATAGCCTCGAATGGTACGTTTTTTTCATTCAGATAGTTAGAAACTTGCACACAAGGATTACAGTCATCCTTTTCGAATTTGATAATCTTTTTCATTGCATTACAGTTTAAATGATAGCAATTTGAGTTAAGCCAATAGGCTTATCTCTTAATAAATATATTGTACATTATTTTCTTTTATGGCAACTCTACTTCAATCCCGAAAGTAAAAGTTTTCCGTTTCTTGGCAGGTCTTCTGACTTACTCTAGTTTTAACAGCCTTCCCTTTAGAATCTAAAAGTGGCAATAGGTAGCGTTAAAACTGATTTTTGAGCTTACAGCAGCGGGTCTGTTCAGGACTTACACCTGATTCCCTTTTCATCACCATCTTCGCATAATGGAAAATTGGTAACACCAAAATGTTTAACTTGAGAACAAATATATGAATATATGTTTTCTAAAAAGAAAATAATAAAGGCTATCTCTTATCATTTTTCTCTATATGCTGATCAATGATGTAGTAGTTAGGTCTTTCTCTTACAAATTTAAAGAATACGATACTATTGGAAATGATGTTGTGAATTACAGGTAGATGATTTCTTAGATAAGATATTCTGATAGTTGGTATTTTATTAGTGTTTCGAAAATCGCACTATGATGATGTTTAGAGTTAAAAAAATGTAATGTGGTCAGTGTTTGACTATTTCGTTTTTTTGTAAAACAACTAGTGTTATTATGCCTTTTAGTATAGAAATAGGACTTTTATAATAGTGCTTTTTTCTTGAAAAAGAGAGTGTTTGTTTTAGTTGTTTTGCATAAGCATTTATCTATTGCTTATTATTTGATATTGGTGATATCTATTGTTTTGTTGTCGGGCGTATTTGCACTTTTTGATACGAGTAAATGTCTTTTATGATTTGATTATCAGTAGTGATGCGCTGATGATGTTTGCGAATAATGAATGTTTTGTTCGGGTTCACAACTAAATTAATATAGTTGAGGTTTTGTAGTTAGGTATTGTCTCGAAATGTGATGATTTTTATCTCCAAATAGACATGATATTGTCTTTTTTTTTGTAAATTTATATTTTAAAGCACATTGCTTATATAATCGATTATCATTGATTGAATAATGGAAGAAAATAGAGACATTAATCAAGAACTTATCGACCTAATCAATGCTAGCACACCTGCAAATACTTCAGCTGCACATTTACTCTGCGATATCCTAAACATTCATAGGGAATCTGCTTATAGGAGGATTAGAGGTGATGTTAAATTTAACTTTGATGAAGTTGTAAAAATTCAAGAAGTATTAAATCTGCCATTAGAGCAGATTTTTAAGAAAACAAAGCAAGATACTGTTGGCTTAGAGGCTGATCTTGTAGTTAATAACCCACAGCAAAAAGATAGCTATTGCGATTCTGTTTGTAAATTGCTTGCCACAAAACATGCGTATGCGGAATATTGTTATAGAGTTTTGAATCGAATTCCGTTTAACTTTATTTTCAAGCACGAACTTTTATCTCGATTTGACTATTATAAATGGTTGAGCAAAAAGTACACACCTTTTGAATACGAGTATCTTTTATCTAGTGAAACTCCTCAGCATATTAGAGAGAGACAGCTGCAAATAATCGACTACTTTGAGTCGTGCCCAACTACGTATATTTTCTCTGAAGATGTATTTGAGTCGTACTGTAAAGAGATAAAGCACTTCAAGCTTTTGGGTTACATTACGGATGACGAGTTTGTGCAAATGCAAGAAGAATTGCGAC
>JASLEN010000335.1 GCA_030151105.1 Dysgonomonas sp. | reverse complement strand
CATAAGCTGTAATTTCGGACGGGGAAAATTTTCCGTAAGTCTTTGTCCAATCATTTGATAGGTAGAACGATAGGTTGATGCCGTATTCGTTTACTTTGCCCACTCGAACTTTACTAAAATCGGTGTGGAAGAGGCTGACACTCTTGCCATTTTCGTTCAAAATGACTTGAAAACAGTATCCGCCAAAGGTGGCATAGTCGCGGCTAATTTTCTCAATCAGAGAATCCCAGTCTTCGTTGGGATTGGGTTGCCCGTAATATTGGTCGTCTTTCAAGCCCGAACCACAGATGTAGGTGACTTTGTTTTCGATGATGGCTTTGTTGATTGCCGATTGATTGTTGAGCTCTATGATCCTCTGTGGTAGTAGGTTGTCCTTGTCGTAGTTGACCCATCCTTTGACATTTCTCGAAAAAGTGGGATACGACTTCACATTGCTTGCTAGCTTAATGACAGCATAGTCTTTGGTGTTGTTACTCATAATGTTATCTATTGTTTTTATAAGAAAATTATTTTCAATTTCTTATGTAATAGATAATTGAGTTTGTTTCTGTTCTATTTCTTTATTTGATAACTCTTTTTTAGTACCTTGCTTCCCTAAAAATAACGCAAACTATTAATAATGAAGATAATTAACCTCACTTTCGTTTTTATTCTAACTACTATCATAGCTTGTTCGCCTAAGCCAGATTTGGGAGAATATAACCCTCAATTCTTTGAAGCAAAGCTATTTAATGATTTCTTGGGCAATGTGGAACGTGTGGTGGTGAAGGCTCAACGAGGTAGGCTTGTTGAAATTGATTCTTTGCATTGCGATACTATTATGTATGAGCCAGTTTATGAGTATGTTGAATCTTCTTTTGATAAGTGGGGGAGAACTCTGACTACCAGTAGAGATGGGGATGAGAGTCAGGAACTTAGTTGCGATTTGTCCAACAATAGGAAGATAGTGACACGCAATAAGGCGGGTGCTTCTTTGTATACCATGAGCTGGGAGTGGAAAACAGACTCCACGTATACCTATCGATTTAGACGCAAGGAAGATAACTTAAAGCTAGATTATGAGGGTGTTGTAGATTTCAAAAATCAGACTTTGAATGAATATCAAGATGGTGTGCTGACTCATATTCAATCTTTTGGAGATCATTGGATGACTTATAGTAGTGTGCAAACAGGAGACGATGGCGAAATCAAACTGCAACCCATGATAGAACTGGCTATGCAGCCCGATTCGGTGTGGGTGCTGTGCAACTATGTGACCTATTTAGAGAAAGATAGCGAGCTTTTTGCTAAAACTACAATCTATAATTTGGCGAATGATGAGCGTGGAAATCCTAACAACTTGTGCGAAATACAATGGCACAAGGATTCGTTGCACAGAACTATTATACGAAAGGAAAGAACTTTTGTGTATCGTGACTAGGCTGTAAATTTTATTTTATTTTCTGTTTTCGCCCAATAATAAAATACAATAGGACGCCTAGAATAGATAGAAATATAATGACTAAGAGCCAAATAAGTTTGTTGTAATTTGTGAATTCAGAACGTAGAATGTCTATCAAAGCGATGAGGGGTAAGGCGATGAAAAAAAACAGCACAATAAGTTCACCCATTCCGACTTGTCCTAGAAAAAATAGTGAGTTTAGTAAGTTCATAGTTTTATGATTTTTGATTCTATCACAAATGTAGAATAATATTTCGATTTTAAAGCTGAAATAAGGTATTTAAAACAGATACTTGAATAGAGCGCTTTGTTTTTCTTGAATTAGTATCAGAAATAGCTCCTAAAGTCTATGAAATAGCTATCGAAAAGCTTCTGAGTGGGTCTTGTTTTTCGTATCTTTAAGGGTTAAACGATTTGTAAAATCAATGAAGAATTTATTCCCTTTTGAGTATGGAAAATGTTTTTGTATATATTTTTATTATCAGTTTCTTAGCTACACTTTTTCGTTCCACTTTTGGCTTTGGAGAGTCGTTGATTGCTGTGCCACTTTTCTCTCTTTTTATTCCTTTAGAAGAGGCTGTTCCGCTTTCGGTTTTGATGTCTATTTTGGTGGCTTTTACGGTAGTGGTGCAAGATCATCGACAAGTGCACTTTAGGAGTGCAAAATGGTTGATTGTTTTTGCAACGTTGGGTATTCCTCTGGGCTTGTTGATGTTGGTGTATGGCAATCAGACGGTGGTTAAGGTGGCTTTGGGTGTGCTAATAATTCTGTATTCAGCTTACTCTCTTTTGGGTAGAGTGCAATTGGGCGAGTGCAAGGAGAGTAGGCTGTGGCTGTTTTGTTGTGGCTTTTTGTCGGGAGTGCTGGGTGGTGCTTATGGGCTCAATGGTCCTCCGTTGGTGCTGTATGGCAACAAGATGAAGTGGAGTGCTACGCAGTTTAGAGCAACCTTGCAAGCTTACTTCTTGCCTGTGGGAGTGATAAGTGTGGTGGGATATCTATTTGAGGGCTTGGTGAATGCAGCGGTATTGAACTATTTTCTGTATGCTATTCCTGTCATTGTGCCCGCTATTTTTTTAGGTCGTTATTTTAATAAAAAGTTGAAAGGCGATTCGTTCTACAAATATGCCTACGCAGGCTTGATTGTGATAGGTGGTGTGTTGATTGTGAATGCAGTGGCTTGAAAAAAGAAGAAAGAAAATTGCTTGATGTTTTATTATTCTTACCTTTATGAAAGATATTTGATCAAACACTATCAAGAATTAAGGAACAGATAACATAAATTTATTTTTATACAAAAATACATAAATTGCCTTTTCTTCAAAAAAGATAGGCTAAGGTATATAGCTATGAGAAAGAAACAGCTAATAGTAGGTGCAATAATATCTTTATTATTTGCACAAGGAGGTTATGCGCAGGTGACAATTGGAACCCAAACAGTGCCCGTAGAAGGGGCGTTGTTGCAGCTCAAACAAAATGAAGGTATGGGTGCCAACGCGACTAAGGGGCTGGGATTGCCTCGTGTGGGATTGATAGATGTGGTAAATTTGGAGCCTTTGGCAAATAATTCTGAAGCTAAGGATTATATCGGGGCAGTTGTGTTTAACACTACTAAAGGGATGCTAGAGCCCACGAGTGCTTGCGACCCAACACCCACCATTTCGGGGCTGACCAAGGGCTTGAAAGTGTGGTCGGGTACGGCATGGGAAGATATTTCGGCAGAGCAAGAGGACGAGTTGATACCACCAGACTGGATCAATCCGAAGGTCAAATTTATGAAAGATCATGAGGGAAATATTTATCCCGTAAAGCAATTTGGGGACGAGGGCTATTGGATGTTAGAGAATTTGAGAACCAAGTCGGTGGCAAATGGGAGAGGGAAATATCCTGTGAAAATAGGAACTTCGATGCTTGTGCCCGAAGACTTGTCGCAAATAGAATTGGTCAAAGAAGGAAGATATCAATATCCAGCACCACCCAAGGAGTATAAAGACTACTTTGGGAATGAAGAATATCCTGCTATTAGTGACGATACGTTTTTCAAGCGTTATCCCAATGTGGGGCTACTGTACAACTACTTTATGACCTTCAATGGCGAAGAACCAGAACACACAGAGACAATTGTGGTGAATGGAATCAACCGTATGGCGCCTCGAAAGGATGCCAACGGAAGACCTAATTCTTTTATACAAGGAATCTGTCCCGATGGATGGCATGTGCCCTATAATCAGGAGTATGTGACTTTGTTTGAATATATTGACGAACAATTTAATGCTGGCAACTACGACGAAAGTGGAATCGATATCGATTTCCTCAATGCTAATCCAGGGTTGATAGACAAAGAACGCTATCCGCTTACCAACTGCTTGCCACTGGGCACAGCCGATCTCAATAGAGGAGCATCCAAGATTGCACTCAAAGGAGGATTTGCAGCCATGTGGGTAGGAGCGGACTCGCCTTTCAAATCTCTTGCCTCACTGATCAAAGATGATAAGATTGGTCCTAAAGAATATGGAATTTTGGCTGTGTTTTCAACCGTTTTCGATTGGAAAAACATTCCTAATCCAGCCGCTACTTATACTGTCTATGAGAACTGGGTTGCCAACTTTTGGATCCGTCCAGCGGGTTCAGTTGTGGGTACTAACAAGTGGGTTATGGGTAAATCCTATTTCACCAACATGTATCCCGTTCGTTGCAAGAAAAACGATAACACCACTTCGGGTATTCTCAGCTACGAGGAGGTGTATGGAGGAGAATAGAACGTGAAAAATATGTATAAAGAAAGAAGCTGCAAGAGTAATCTCGTAGCTTCTTTTTTATTTCTAATATTCGACTAAATCAAATGATGCAAGCAATTCTACAAATACAGCAATGAAGACCAGCGTAGCCAAAATAGACAACAGTGCTACTGCTGTTATTCTTTTCCAACCATATAATAAACCACCCTCTGCCTGATATTCATTCAAAAGATTGCCCTGTAACTTTTCTGCAAGCCATCGTGCACCCCAAGCAAGAAGTAATGGAATAATAAATTTTGGAAATTTTATGTTTCCTGGAATGATAAAATCTTCAGCTATAAGAAACAGATAAAACAAGGCAGTCGCTATCGAGCAATGCTTGACGTATTCGTTTTGCCCAAGAGCCTTATAATTATTTGCCAGCATATAACCAGTGGCCAATGGACCACCAAAAAATGTGGCAGTAAAAATATGTTTGGGAGTAAAAACCTTTCTCTGAGTAGCGATAGACTTCATTTCGTTTGTATTAGATTTTTTATGTACGTAAAGCTAATACAAAAAAGGCTAATTGATTGTTTTATAAGGCATAGAATTTTATCTTTGCAGCACTTTAACAGAAATTACATTTCCAATTTATAATCACATCTAAAGACAAACAATGAAAAAACTATTATTTTTATTTTTAGCACTTCCTTTCTTCGTGGCATCATGCTCTAGCGACGACAAAGATGATGTAGAACCAGAAATAGGAACCTTCAAAATAGAGGTTAAAACTATTAGCTACAACAAAATAAGTCTCGACTGGAACAAAGTGTCGGAGGCATACTCCTATCAAGTATTCTACAAGGCGGAAGGGGCTAGCAAGTGGGAAACCTCAAATTCTATTATGCCTATCGACAATGGAATGACGGTGCATTGGAATGGCGATTTTGCAAGCTTTGCTCCCGACACCAAATATAGCGTTCAAGTAAAAGCCTTCAGAGATTCTCGAGAAGGTAGTGTAATGGCTGAATCTAATATTTTGGAAATTAAAACATTGACAGATATTGGTTTTTTCAATGTAAAAGGTAAAGCCATTAGTCATAATAAAATAAATCTGGACTGGGACAAAGTGCCTATGGCATATTCTTACCAAGTGTTCTACAAAGCAGAAGGAGATAGCAAGTGGGAAACTTCAAATTTTATTACACCTATCGACAATGGAATGACAGTTCATTGGAACGGTGATTTTGTAAGTTTTGCTCCCGACACCAAATACAGCGTTCAAGTAAAAGCCTTCAGAGATTCTCGAGAGGGAAGTCTGATAGCTGAATCTAATGTTTTGGAAATTAAAACGCTGACAGAGGATGGATCTTTTATGGTTGGAAAGTGGAAACAAATATATTTGAGGGCTGTGGCAGAGACATCTGATGCTGAACTAACAACCTTTATTGAAAAAGAATATTTGAAGGACTATAAAGGAACAACCCAATATGAATTTTTTGACAACAAAACCTTTGTATATGAGCACACCGAAAATCCAGACGTATGGGTAGATAAATATCGGGGACAATATTATATCCAAAACGATATTATAGCTTTTCTCTATGCAGATAAAAATGGAGTAAAGGTAGAAGATGTGGAAATGGTTAAATTTGCCATAGGAGAATCAGATTTTTATATTGTAAGAGACCTTGATGAAAAAGAATATGAGAATATCTTGAACATATTCAATAGTAGTACACCAGTAGAGCAGTTGGTAATCAATAGAGTAACTTTTGAATATGTATATACTCGAGTACAATAACTCTCTCTCAAAATATACACTTAAGAAACGCTTGTGAATAAAATTCACAAGCGTTTTTTTTAGTTCCTACCCAAAACTAAACTACACTTGTAGCTATCTACAGACCATCAATCGAACACATGTTCAACACCTGTTGCCGCAAAACGAACATAGTAAAGTAAAGAAGAGAAAAGAAGAATAGAATAAAGAAAAGTATTTCCCCCTTTTAACTCCCCCAAGGGAAATCGAACACACACACACACATTTTTATTTAAAGTTTTTCTTCTCTTTTTTTTAGAAATGCTTTTAGGGTAAAAATGGGAGGCTTCTAGCTTTTTAGATTGGCTCTCTTCTCATTTTCATTAAGGGGCTGGGGGGCGGCGTTTTTTTAAATTATATGTCTATATCAAAGACAATCAGTATTATAACTATTGTAAGCATTATTGCATACCAGATTCCAAGCAGCAAAGCTCCTCTTGTCCACCTATAACTCTGTCCTCCATTTTCAAAATATTGCGCAATACTTTTACCTTGTATTCTACGCACTATGTAAATGACAATCAGAGATGTAAGTAGCGATAGATAGAAGTCAGATATAAGTGACATATTAGGTGTTAATATGGCAAAGATGAGGGATGAAAGCGATGCCACAATAGCAATTATCCATGTAGGCGCAACTTTTTCTCTTTGCCCCAATATCTTAAAATTGTGGCTCACCATATAGTCAGCGAGCAATATACCTCCCAAAAGAGTGCAAATGTAAATCATCAAATCTGAGTATATTCTCTGATCTACAGCTGTTTGTTTCTCATTTTCTAGCATTGACATAGTTGTTAGATTTTGCATTCCAAAGCTAGAGAATTTTCCTCTCATCCACCAACAATTCTCCCATCCATTTATCTATCACTACAAAACCACCTACCGAAACGAGGTTAAGGTGAGTATAAGATTTTGAAACAAAAAACATCAAAAAGCAATAATCTCAAACATCAATTATCTATACAGTATGGAAAAGCAAAAAACACTTGTGTACAATTGCATTATCGACGAAGTGGACGACACAACGGGCATTTATGCCATTTCATTCGTAGATATGCCAGCCAACGAAGTGGACTTTGTGGCGCTCAACAAGCAGTCCCCACAAGCCACCAAGCTCAGTAGAGACAACCAAAAACAAGTGCTAACGGGAGCCATTCTCCAACCCGATCAATTGATTTATAGATACTCTCCCGCCGAGGGAGAGTACTATATCAGGTTTTCGGCTCACGAAATCGAAAAAATAGCACAAAAAATGATGAAAACGGGAGTGGCGCTTCACAACACCACACACCAGCACCAAAGCCCCCTCAAGGGCAACTACCTCACCGAACTATGGATAGTAGAAGACCCCGAAAAGGATAAATCTAAAGCATTAGGATTCAACAATCTGCCCAAAGGGACGCTCATGTGCAGCTACAAAGTAGAAGACCAAAAATATTGGCAACAAGAGGTCATGACGGGCAATGTAAAAGGATTTTCGCTCGAAGGATTTTTCACCCAAACGGTCAACCTTTCCAGAGTAAATAAGACACCCAAAAACAACAAAATGCAAATGAACAAACAAAAGAAAACACTACTTAACAAGCTTGCTAACTTGCTATTAGGTACAGAAGATGTGCAGCGCAAAGATAGTACGCAGAGCGGCGAAGCGTATGTGCTTTTTGTGTTGGCAGATGGCAAAGAAGTCTATGTGGATCAAGACGGATTTGCAACGCTCGACGATGAGCAAATGCCTGCAGGTGAGCACAAACTGGCTGATGGCAACCTCTTGGTTGTGGATCAAGATGGACAATTTGTGGAAACGCAACAAGTGGCAGAAAAAAACACCAAGCCGCAAGATGCCGTAGCACCACAAACTATGCGAAAACGTGTTCGCCTTCAGGAGTTTGAACCCAAAACAGCACAAGCCGTAAAAGCCAAAATTGCTGAAATGCAAGGCATTATCGACGAATTGGCTCAAGCCTTGACCGATGCGCAGTCGATGATAGAAGACACCAAACAAGAAGTGGAAGAAATGCGCAAGAAAACACCTTCTGCTCAGCCACTTAAACAAAAACTTTCGCACCATTCAACCTCCGAAATGAGCAATGCCGAGCGAATGGCGTATGCTCTTAATCAGAGAAATAGGAAGTAAGTACTACAATAGATAGTTCAGAGAACTGAAAAGACTTTTCAACCTATAATTAACACATTTTATAAAATAACAAAACCGCCCTCTTTGGGGCATAAACAAAAGAATATGGCAAATATGTATGACATTTCGGGCTTATCGTACCATCCATCAACAAATATGGACTGGTTTACAAAAGCCATTTTTGGAGGAAAATTGATTGAAAAAGGAAAAATAACTCCAGTGATAGGAGTCAAAAATTCAACTCAATTGAATCTTATCGACCTTGCTGGAAACCTACTTCAAGCCGACAAAAGCAATTGCGAT
>JASLEN010000331.1 GCA_030151105.1 Dysgonomonas sp. | reverse complement strand
AATGGAATAGCAGACAATATGCTCATCACCACCTACCTATCTATGAAAGCCCCTGTAATAGTTGCTCCAGCAATGGACTTAGATATGTTTCAGCATCCATCTACTCACCGCAATATGAACCTTTTGAGGGAATATGGCAATCATATCATAGAACCCGCAGACGGCTTTCTGGCAAGCAAACTGATTGGAAAAGGGCGAATGGAAGAACCCGAAAATATTGTAACCTATGTAGAAGAGTTCTTTGCCAAGCAAGACACTCTTTCTAAAAAAAAAATTCTGATTACAGCGGGACCAACCTATGAAAAAATAGATCCTGTACGTTTTATCGGGAACTACTCTTCAGGTAAGATGGGATTTTCTCTTGCTGAGGAATGTGCCAATAGAGGGGCTGAGGTCATTCTTGTTTCAGGTCCTGTCAGTCTAAAAACGAAGCACCCAAATATCAAACGCATAGATGTAGAATCTGCTGACCAGATGTATGAGGCAGCTACTTTGGCATTCCCTGAAGTGGATGCTGCTATTCTGTGTGCTGCAGTAGCAGATTACAAACCAGCCGAACTGGCAGACAAAAAAATAAAACGAGAAACGACAGGCGATATGTCTATCAGTCTAGTTGCCAACAAAGATATTGCTGCTACCTTGGGAAAAATGAAGACCCATCAACGTATGATTGGCTTTGCTTTGGAAACAAACGATGAGGAAAACAATGCACAAAAGAAAATAAAATCAAAAAATTTAGATTATATTGTACTTAACTCCCTAAATGATGTTGGAGCTGGCTTTCAGCACAATACTAACAAAATTTCAATCATCAGTAAAGAGGGAACGAAGACAGACTATCCACTAAAGACAAAACAAGAGGTAGCCTCAGACATCATTGATCTTACGCTTGCTGACCTTTAAGAGGATACTGTTTTCGATATGAAGAAAACTATGTCGAAAATTCGTAAGAGATTAATAAAATTAAGCCTTGTTATTTGTGCTCTTTTTGCAATAGCAATGGCTGTCAACTGGTTTATGACCTATAAACTAGAAGACACATTGCGTAAACGACTGAGACTTGAGATATCTAAAGCTACAGATGGATTTTACGATTTTTCGTACGATAAAATAGAGGTTGGACTATTTTCGGGAGAACTTGTCATCAAGGGATTGGCTCTGCATCCAGACTCCGCCACCTTTGAACAAACAAAATTGCAGAACAAACTCCCAAACGAATACTTTGATGTTCATATAGATACGCTCAACTTTGGGGGCATCAACTTAACTTGGCTCTTTGACTATCGAACACTTACTTTTGAAAAATTTGTTGTAAATCAGCCAAATATAAAGATAACGAGTCCACACAAATCACATGTAAGGATAAAAACTGATAGCCTTCCCTCAAAAAGTATCTATGATGAAATCCTTTCGTACTTTGATAAAATTCAAGCCAAAAATATTTTCATTGAACGAGGGCAAGTAGAATATATTTTAGAAGACTCTCTCAATACACACTACAAGCTAGAGGATTTTAGATTTGCATCTTACAACTTTGTTATTGATGAAGCTTCGAAGCATAAAGACAGACTACTCTTTAGTGAGAATTTTGAGTTCATAAGTAGCAAACCTCAGGTTATTTATGATTCTGAACACTTTTCGCTTAATATCAATAATGTTAATCTAAGCACAATAGACTCCACCGTACATATAGGAGGGGTACACCTTGAGCCAAAAGCAGAATTATGGTCAAATCGTTTTTCTCATATAGGCAGTTGTGTGGATACTCAGGTGGAAGATGTATTGCTAGATGGCATTAGCCTAAGTAGGAAAGGGACTGCAAACTTCTTAGACGTCAGTAACTTTTCAATTACGCAACCACAAATAGAGTATTTTAGTGTAGCAAGCCCCAACAACAAGAGAAAACGAGACAAACCTACCAACAAAGACCAAATGTGGTCGCTCTATTCCATCACGTCTCCTATCTTTGAACGAATAAGCATCAAGGAAATAGGCGTAAAGGATGCAAAATTACAATATTCACAAACTAAAGAAGAGACGACAGACATCTATACACTCAACAATCTAGATTTCAGAGCAAAAGGCTTTCAAGTAGATTCGTTGAGCCATCAATATAACTTCTTCCTCTATGTTCAAGATTTCTTGATAGATGCTGATAGTATATCGGGAAATGTTCCTAGCAAAAATGGGACAGTAGATATTGGCAAACTCTACCTCAACTCGGAGGAAAATTTGTTGAGAATAACAGATATAAAGCTTGCTCCACTAAAAACTAGACCTGAGAACAGTTACACCTCTGGTAGCATCAAAGAGATAGAGATATCTGGATTGGACTATGATGAGGGCTTAGATGCTGATATGGTACGCATCAAATCTCCTCAAGTGAATATCAGTCTAGGAAATAAGAGTAAGCCCGAGACGAAGAAAAAAAGTAACAATAAGGAGGAGAGCAATGTAATCAAGGTATTTGATGCCATTGCCCCATTCATATCCTATTTTTCGGTAAAGGATATTCGTATTAGTGATGGACGAGCTCTACTAATTGATAATAAAGAGAATAATAAGTATCGCCTAAACAATCTCGACTTCTATGCCAAAAACTTCTACCTAGACAAAGAAACGAGTCGATTACGAGACGAGTTTTTTAGATGGGACGAATATAGTCTCCGATTTAGAGACTTCGACAACTTGACTCCTGACAGGAAGTACAGAATACAAATAGAAGAGGGTGACTTTGACAGTGTGACAGGAAATATGCTTCTCCGAGACCTAAAGGTTACTCCCGAAGAGGAGATATCTGGATCATACATCAGAATAGCAACACCCTATGTCAGCCTTTTGGGATTGAGAGAACGTGCTTTGCGTGAACGCAAAATTGCCTTCAAGACCTTTATACTCGATTCTCCAGTTATCGAACTGGTGAAAGACGAGGACAGCACAGCCAAGGCTGTTAATCAACAAGTCAACTCTATAGGCTTACTCCAGCTTATCAGTTTCGACTTGCTTACGATTCCTTCTCCATCATTCTATTTCTATGATGTTCCCAAAGAAAGCTCATTGCAGGTGCAAGCAATTCAGGCTCATGTAGATTCTTTTAGATGGGAACTGAACAAACACTTGAAAATTGACAACCTTATTGTTGAGTCTCCTTACATATCCTTAGTAGAAGGCAAAAAAGGATCAAAGGTATCTAACAAAAAGCAAGAGATTAATATAGCCTCTTTTGGAGACGTGGATGTTCGCCGACTAAATATCAGAAAGCCTATTCTAAAAATTAAAAAGACTGACTCTTACCTCGATCTTTCGGCTGAGAATTACCTTCTTCGCTCATTTCACTGGAGCCAGCAAACAAAGTCTATCCTAGAGATAGGTGAGTTTGATTTGAGAAAACCCAATGTATATTATGCCAAAGAGGAAAATGAAAAGGCTAAGGATTCTGCAAGCGCTCCCCTAACACGGGAGGAGGTTTTAAAAATGATATCGACCTATGCCAATGAAGCTAAACTTGGAAGAATAAACATAGACAGTTTAAACTTGAGATTGGCTAAGATAGGCGTAGATGGCAGCAAATGGACTAGAAGGCTCAATAACACAACCCTTTTGATAGAAAATCTCTACACCAACAGAGCTAATAAAAAACTAAATATAGAGGAGCTTGCTTTCCGAACATACAATATCAATTACCCTATAATGGATAGTTTCTATACTGTCAGAATAGGAGATTTAGGTTTTAGCAATAGAGAGGGAAGAGTGAGCATCAAAAAGATCCACCTCGATCCTAATTATCCTAAATTCGATTTTGCTTATCTCCATCCTAAAAACAAAGACTGGTTCAATATCAAAACAGATAGTCTAAACCTCTATGGAGTAGATGCCAGCAAACTACTGAGCGATACGCTGCTGAAAGTAGAAAAGCTGAAAGTGGACGGAGTGACGCTTGAAAATCTCAAGAACCAGAAAATAAAGATCGAACATAACATCATGCCCCTTCTTTATGAGGAGTTTCAGAGGCTGCCACTCAAATATTACATTTCGGATGTAGATATTAGAGACTTTACGGTTCTTTATGAGGAGCTACCACGCAATGGATATCATACTGCTCGCATTCCTTTTGCAAACATGAATGGGAGGATAAAGGATTTTACAAATATCCAACAAGGAGATGGCAGATTCTATACACTGTATGCTGATGGCTTGGCAATGGGCACAGCGCCATTTTGGGCAAAATGGAAAATCCCAGTAGATTCTACAAACGATAAATTCTATTTGACTGCCGAAATAAAAGACATGGATATGCGAGACTTCAACCAATTGGTGCGACCAATGGCTCCTGCCTATGTAGAAAGTGGAAGACTACACAAATTATACCTACATACAGAGGCTTCTAGCATAGGTGCAGTGGTAGATATGGAATTTGCATACGATAGCCTATATGTTGTGGTATTGAAGAATATGGAAAGTGAAAGTAAAAATGGTCTTCTTACCCATGTTGTCAACCGATGGGGAATAGAAAAACAAAATATATCACCTGATCTCTATCTTGCTCACGATTCTATTGTGAGGAATCCGTATCATTCCAACTTCAACTACTTTTGGCAAATAATTCAGCCACCACTAGTCAAATCTGTTGGAATCTCCGAAGAAAAGCAGAATCTAATGCACAACATAGGTGTTATATGGGGAAGAGTAAAACGTTTCTTTGGTGGAGGAAAGAAAGAGGATAAGAAAAAAGAGTAGTTCTTATTGAACTACTCTTTTTCATTATAAACTAAAATTTCTTTTTCAGTATTCTCACCGAATTTAAAACGGCTAAGATAGTAACTCCCACATCTGCGAATACTGCCTCCCACATAGCTGTATAGCCGAGAATGCTCAACAGCATTACCAAAACCTTGATCCCAATAGCTAACGAAATATTCTGCATCACAACACGATGAGTAAATTTAGATATTTCTATGGCGGTCAACACTTTTGATGGTTGATCTGTTTGAATCACCACGTCTG
>JASLEN010000312.1 GCA_030151105.1 Dysgonomonas sp. | reverse complement strand
CATATGTAAACATAGTTATATCGTTTTTAATTATTTAAAGTCAAATACTTAGATTATTCGTCACTATCATCCTCTAGCGGACCTTTTTTAATCTGACTCTTCATAATACCAATTTCAGCTACAAGAAGTGCTGTAAATAGTGTCAAGAATAAGAAAAGTGTTGTTTTAACAGCTCCTACCGAAATTGCCGAAACTGCCGCCTTCAACGGTAAAATATCCTGAATAGCCCATGGCTGACGTCCTATCTCGGCTACTAACCATCCCGCTTGTGAGGCTAAGTACGCTGCAGGCATAGATAAAAATGCAAACCAGAATAACCATTTCTTATTTTCTATAGCATTACGGAACGAGAAGAGAGTAAGCAATAAGAAAATAGCTGTAAGAGCTCCCCAAGAATATATCATAACATGGAATGCCCAGTATGTTATCCCAATATGAGGAATCAACTCTTCTCCTTTGTCTAAGAAAGCATATCCAAAGTAATCATAATTAGCCTTCAATATAGCTTCTTGCTCATCCATGACAGCTTTATCTTTAGCTTTTTCAGCTTCTTTAAAATTTCTCAGTGCTGTTCTAGCTTTCTCTCCCATAGCCTTCTTTTCTTCGAAAGAAAGAGCAGTTGTACCGTCATTCAATTTATAACCACCTTCGATTATATTATTAATTCCTGGGATGTATGCTTCTGTATCAGAATATGCAAAGAATGATAATCCACCAGGTATAACAATTGGAGGGAACAAGAATGGATCTTGTCCATCATTATATGACTCTTTTGAAGGATTTGGAATTGCAAATACAATAAGATCTGCTCCTTTACCACCTTCATAAAGTCCTTCCATTACTGCCAATTTCATCGGCTGTTTTTCAGCTACTTGAACAGCTGAACCGTGCCCCGACCAGAATGTAAGAAGACATGCAATCAATCCAAATGCTGCTCCCATCTTCATGCTTTGTACAGAAAATTCTTTGTTTCGTTTTTTCATCATATACCATGCTGCAACAGCTACAACAAAGGCAGCTCCTACAATCCATGATGAAACTACAGTGTGAAAGAATTTATTAACCGCAACTGGAGATAGCGCTACTTCCATAAAGCTCACCATCTCATTACGAGCACTGATTGGATTAAATTCCATTCCAACTGGATATTGCATCCAAGAGTTAGCAACAAGAATCCACCACGCCGAGATAGTTGCTCCCAAAATTGTTAGCCAAGTAGATGCCAAGTGCATCCCTTTGCTCACACGCTTCCATCCGAAGAACATGATAGAAATAAATGTAGCTTCCATAAAGAATGCTAAAATACCTTCAATAGCTAGTGGTGCTCCAAAGATATCACCTACAAACCAGCTATAGTTTGACCAGTTTGTTCCAAACTGAAATTCAAGGATAAGCCCTGTGGCTACCCCAATGGCAAAGTTAATTCCAAAAAGCTTTTGCCAAAACTTTGCTGTTCTTTTCCACTGCAAGTTGCCTGTACGTACATAAGCTGTCTCCATCAGTGCCATAATGACCCCCAAACCAAGAGTAAGAGGAACGAACAACCAATGGTACATTGCCGTCATTGCAAATTGAGCTCTAGACCAGTCAATTAATGATGCATTAAGTAATTCCATAACAGTTAATCTAAAAGTTAGTTTTATATAGTTGAATATTAAAAATTTTATCGCCCATAGAGTTGTTCGCCAACATAATCTCCCTTACTCTTATTATCATCAAAATTTGAATTTAAAAAGTTAGGAAAGAAGGGTTTCAGAATTAGGAACATGATTAGCAACTTAATAATAACTAATATCCACAACGTCTTACCCAGAGTCATGCGCTTAAAGCCATCTCTAAACATTGTGAAGAAGTTAAATTTAGTAGAATTCGTGTCCATTCTCATTTAGCTTAATATTACACTATCAACAAAGCTACAACTCAAACTCCAAGTTCAAGCTGATTATAAATTTAATTGATAGAATATAGACCCGACCAATTACGCTTCACCTATCGAACCTTCGATTGGAGGAAGAAAACCTGCTTGATTTCTCTCTAAGTCTATTATTCCATTTTGAGATTCAAAGCGTTGAATATTGTCATTCAAAGCAAACAACAATCGTTTTGCATGTTCTGGAGTCAATATTATCCTCGATTTCACTTTTGCCTTTGGTACACCAGGCATCACTCGCACAAAATCTACAACAAATTCTGATGATGAATGTGCTATCACTGCTAGGTTGGAATATATTCCTTCGGCCACATCTTCAGGCAGTTCTATCTGAACCTGATTATTTTCTTCTTGAGGATTATTCATACACTTAAAATCTCATTAAAATTAATAAAGAGCTTTTTTGATATATTAAATTTGTAAAATATATTGTCTTAGTATAATGTCAGTGCGATTAGATTCTTAATATTTTAACATACTTCAATCTATCTAATCATAAAACGAAACTAAGATAGGCTTAAATTAGTATTTCGACAAGTTTTTTTCATTATTTGTTAATAATTATAAATCTCCATCGCATTTTTCTTCCTTACGCCTACGCTTACGTAATACAATCAACTGAGCGACTGTTCCAATTATCCCTAACCCTAACATTACATATTGCATAGTGGGATTATTCTTGAATACAACAAAAGCTGAAATACAAATCATCACCCACATAAGAGCAATAGAAAATAAACGTGCCTTGAGGCTCAATCCCCCATTTACTCTATTTAGGTAAGCTCCTGTAATTTTATGTTCTAACAATTTACGATGCAATCGGGGTGAACTTTTGGAGTAAAGGAATGCTGAAAG
>JASLEN010000029.1 GCA_030151105.1 Dysgonomonas sp. | reverse complement strand
GCTTTCTCTATTATTGCTCGTGCTGCATCTTGATTTGCATCTACTGCAAATGCCTCATAGAAAACAAGATCACGATATAATCCGTTAAAAGCTTTCCTTATCTCTTTTTTAAGATTTTTTCTACTATTCATGGTGCGAATTTTTTTTCTTATAGGATATTAATGACTATATTTAGAGGTGGATTGATTAAAAGTCCACTTCTATTTCAAGATTTAGTACAAAGGTATTAAAAAATAAATAGCTGGAGAATCTTATTGCACGCACTTTGCAGTTATTACTCCCAAATATTCTTAATAAACAAACAATTAATTCAACTATATAATACTATCATGGGAAAAAACAAGTACACGCCAGAATTCATATTTGAAACCAGTTGGGAAGTCGCTAATATGGTAGGAGGAATCTACACCGTATTGTCGTCTCGAGCAAAAACAATGGTCGATAATTATAAAGACCAAGTTGTATTCATAGGTCCCAATGTATGGAAGGAAGAATCAAACCCTTGGTTCAAAGAAGATAAAAAGCTTCTG
Source organism: Dysgonomonas sp. (assembly GCA_030151105.1). Taxonomy (GTDB): domain Bacteria; phylum Bacteroidota; class Bacteroidia; order Bacteroidales; family Dysgonomonadaceae; genus Dysgonomonas. Next base: position 6,166 of record JASLEN010000029.1, on the reverse strand, counting down.
TCTGCTTGGCGTAAAGTGGCAGAAAGCAGTGATGAACTGAAAATAAAAGTGGGAAGATGGCAAGTGCCAGGAAAACCTATTACTATACTAGTAGATTTTGAACAATACTATAAAGACAAAGACGCTATTTATGGGCATATGTGGACTCGCTATGGCGTAGATTCTATAGATGCTTATGGCGATTATGATGAGTCGTGTATGTTTGCCTATGCAAGTGGTAAGGTGATGGAGAGCTATTACAAATATCACAAACTAGAAACAAAGAAAGTTGTAGCTCATTTCAATGAGTGGATGCTGGGTATGGGGGCATTATATGTCAACGAACATTTGCCTAAGGTGGGAACACTTTTTACAACTCATGCTACTACCGTAGGGCGATCTATTGCAGGAAATGGCAAACCCTTGTACAATCAATTGGCAAAATATAATGGAGATCAAATGGCACACGAGCTTAATGTGGCTGCCAAACACTCGTTGGAAAAGACAGCTGCCCATGCCGTTGATTGTTTCACTACAGTCAGTTCTATAACTGCACGCGAGAGCAAACAATTGCTAGGAAGAGAGCCAATGGTGACGCCTAATGGATTCGAAAAAGGTTTTATCCCTAAAGGTGCTGAATTTGAGAAGAAACGTAAGGCGGCTAAAAAGAAAATGAAAGATGTTGCAGAACGTTTGCTAGGATATAATCTGAAACGAAATACAATGTTTATAGCTACTAGTGGACGCTATGAATACAGAAATAAAGGGATTGATGTTTTTGTCGATGCGCTTTCTAATCTGAGAAATGTAGAACAGTTGAAAAAAGATGTGGTAGCCTTTGTGATGGTTCCTGCATGGGTAAAAGAAGCTCGTGAAGATTTGAAAGAGCAACTAACGGCAAAGAAAGCAGATGTAAAACCTCTAAATGAACCATATATTACGCATTGGCTTCATAATATGGATGAAGATAATCTACTGAATCAATTGAAATATCTTAACATGCTAAATGCAGAGGAAGATAAGGTTAAAGTGATTTTTGTACCATCCTATCTCAATGGTGATGATGGTATTTTCAATATGAAGTATTATGACCTTTTGATTGGCCTAGACTTAACTGTTTTCCCGTCCTACTACGAGCCATGGGGATACACTCCACACGAGAGTATTGCATTTTCAGTACCTACAATAACAACTACACTTTCTGGATTTGGAATGTGGATGCGCCGTGAAGGTGACGAAGTAGGTATGTCTGATGGTGCAGAAGTGGTAGTGCGTGATGATTACAACTTTGTAGAGGCTTCGAGCGATATATGTAATCGTATTTATGAGATGACTACTAAAACGATGAAAGAAGAGGATGCCTTGCGTGCCAAAGCTTTGGAAAGAGCAGATCTTGCTGATTGGGAACATTTTTTCAAATATTATGAGGAGGCATACGCCACAGCTTTGATGAATGCTGAAAAGCGAAACTGAAAATTCATAAACTATAATAGACTACAAAAACTAAATATATAAATTTTATGCGAATCAAAACTAGTTATTCAAATGCTCCAGTATGGAGAAAAGCTCACACACATGTACAGCTGCCCAAAGAATTGCTTCCATTGGAAGAGGTGGCAATGAACTTGTGGTGGGTGTGGAACAATGATGCATTAGACTTATTTGAAGAAATAGATCCCGTATTGTGGAACGAATCTGATAACAACCCAGTAAAGATGCTACAAAGCTTATCTAATAGCAGATCAAAAGAGGTGGTGGCAGATAAAGCCCTTATGGAAAAGGTTGTCAGTGTGCGCAAACGTTTTGACGAATACATGTCAAAACCATATGATAAGAAAAAAACATCAGTAGCCTACTTTAGTATGGAGTATGGGTTCACCCATATTCTTAAAATCTATTCTGGAGGATTAGGGGTACTTGCAGGAGACTATTTGAAGGAGGCAAGTGATAGTTGTGTTGACCTTTGCGGTGTAGGCTTCTTATATCGTTATGGATATTTTTCGCAGGCTATCTCTCCTGATGGACAGCAGATTGCAAACCTAGATACTCAATCCTTTAGCGAAATTCCTGTAGAGCAGGTGATGAATGAGGATGGAAATCCGATGGTGTTGGCTGTTCCATATCCCGACAGGTCGGTATATGCTAATGTGTGGAGAGTGAATGTGGGACGTATCCCTCTATATCTTCTTGATACAGATAATGATTTGAATAGCGAGTATGATCGTTCTATTACACATCAGCTCTATGGTGGTGATTGGGAAAATAGAATGAAACAAGAAATCCTTTTGGGTATAGGAGGAATCTTATTGTTGAATAAATTAGGCATTGAAAAAGATATCTATCACTGTAATGAAGGTCATGCGGCATTCATTAATGTGCAAAGATTGCTAGACTTAATTGAAAAAGAGGGTCTAACTTTCAATCAAGCTCTAGAGGTTGTGCGTGCATCAGGACTATATACCGTCCATACGCCAGTGCCTGCAGGACATGACTACTTTGATGAGGGGCTACTTGGTAAATATCTAGGTAGCTATCCAGAGCGTTTAGGTATCTCGTGGCAAGAATTTATAGATATGGGACGAGAAAATCCAGGCTCGAATGATAAATTTAGCATGAGTTCTTTTGCGCTCAATACTTGTCAGGAAGCAAATGGAGTAAGTCTCTTGCATGGAATTGTATCTCGAGAAATGTTCCAACCTATGTGGAAATCTTACTTCCCTGAAGAGATTCATGTTGGACACGTAACCAATGGTGTGCATATGCCAACTTGGGCTACCGAAGAGATGAAAACAATTTACGAAAAGTATTTTGATAAGTCTTGGTACGATGATCAATCCAATTTCGATATATGGAAAGCCATTCAAAAAGTGCCTGATGAGGTGATCTGGAATGCTCGAATTAGTTTGAAAAAACGTCTCGTAAAATACATACAAGAGCACATGACAGCAGGACTCATCAAGAGTCAGCGTGCTCCGTCTGATATTATTAATTTTGCAACACAAATCAATCCAGATGCGTTGTTAGTTGGTTTTGGACGTAGGTTTGCCACTTACAAGCGTGCGCATCTATTATTTACCGATCTTGAGCGTTTGTCAAAATTGGTCAATGACAAAGAGCGTCCTATTCAATTCCTATTCACAGGTAAGGCACATCCTGCAGATGGTGGAGGACAAGGCTTGATTAAGCATATCATCGAAATTTCTCGAAGACCTGAGTTTGCAGGAAAAATCATTTTCTTAGAAAACTACGATATGCGTTTGGCTAAGAATTTAATTGCTGGAGTAGATATCTGGCTCAATACTCCTACACGTCCACTTGAGGCTTCGGGTACGTCTGGACAAAAAGCAGTAATGAATGGAGTGCTGAACTTCTCGGTATTAGATGGATGGTGGTATGAAGGATACAAAAAAGATGCAGGATGGATGCTTACTGACAAGCGAACATACGACAATCAAGAGTATCAGGATGAGCTAGATGCTGTTACAATTTATTACACTTTCGAGAGACTAATTCTACCAGCATATTATGCTAAAAACACGAAAGGATTTTCTCCAGAATGGGTGCAATATGTAAAAAATACAATTGCTCAGGTAGCACCTATGTTTACGATGAAGCGTATGATTGATGATTATATTAATCACTTTTATGTCAAACTAGCTGAGCGTCACAAGCGACTTGTGGCTAGTGATTATGCTAAAGCTAAAGAGCTAGCTGCATGGAAAGAAGACACTGCTGCGAAGTGGGATAGCATAGAAGTGTTGAGCACATCAATGACTGCTGACTTCAAAACTTCGAAAACGGGACAGATGAATCTAGAGGAAGGAGATCCTCTATTTACAGAAGTTGTTATTGATAAAAAAGATATGCGAGGAGACTTAGGAGTTGATTGTGTTGTTACTCAGTTTGATCCAGTTGCAAAACGTGATAAGTTCATTACCACTCACGATTTCAAACTGGTAAAACAGGAAGGTACTAAGCTCTATTTTAGACTTGATACCACAGCGCAGAATACAGGGTTGCTAAATTTTGCATATCGCATATATCCTAAGCATGCTGACATGCCTCATCGTATGGACTTCGCTTATGTGCGTTGGTTCTAATTGATGATCGATTTTAGATAATGAAAAAAGCGAGAGTGAATCATTCACTCTCGCTTTTTTTACTAAACTAATTTTTATTCTTGTAGAGTATGTTGGTTGTAATTATGGTAGATTTGTGTTCCTAATTCGTTTTCATTCTCTTCTTTACTTTTGTACCAATCCACTTTTCTCGTTGCATACATTATAGCTGCTAGAGCAGCAAACAATCCAATTGCACCTATCAGTAATGCCATATCTTCCAATTGCAGCATAATGTACAAGTACGTATATAAGCCAGTGGTAAATGCACCGATAATGAGCGCATGAGAGAGCTTGCTAAATATGGTACGAACATATAGTGTAATCATCAACACTATGGCAATGGACGATATCAGATAGGCAATATGGAAATTAATATACTCAGATAGGGCAATCAAAAGGGTATAGAAGAGTACAAGAGCAAAGCTAACCAGAATATATTGTATAGGATGAATTCTGTTTTTTGTAATTATCTCTACGAGGAAGAAGACTACAAAAGTGAGTAATATGAACATAATAGCATACTTGACAGAGCGCATACTCATCTTATACTGATCTACTGCATACTTAAGTTCTAGTCCTATGGTTGGTACATTGGTGTGATTTTCGCCTATCCACATTTGTACATAGTTGCGGTTGTAGTCTAAGATATTCCAACTTGCAGAAAATCCTTCGTCGTTTATTTCTCTTGTCGAGGGAAGAAAGTCTCCAATAAATGCTACAGTGCTCCAATTAGAGTTCATTGTTATTTTATTCTCCTTGCCTATAGGAGCTACAAATAGTTTTTAACTACCATTCAAGGTTAGGGCAAACGAAAAGTTATATTCCTTTGTATCAGGAGTGAATAGTTCTCCACTTTTCACAGTTAATCCAGATGTTAGAATAGAGTTTTTAGGTACACCTGCTGTTGCTGCTATTTCTTTGTTATTCAAGTTTAATACTACCTTGTTTTGTATGCCTTGCATGTGTGGAACTCCCATGATGAAAAAAGCTTCATTCCATTGCACATCATTTTCTTTGATACCCAGTTCTGAGAATCGAGGTTTAGATAATTTTCCAGAAACCTTGTTCTCTGTTTGATATACAAGTGCATTGTAAATAGAGCGTGAGCGTTCTTCTACTTCAGCTTTCGATTCCACATTGTATTCATCAGGTAAAAAGTAAGCATAGCGTGTGATATTGCTATATTCTTCTTCTCCATTTTTTGCATTTTTACCCAAAGGCTTTATTTCAGTGTAGGGTACTACTAGTACAGGACCCATGAGAGTTTGCTCTCCGCCCCATTTGGCACTAATTTCTTCTGTAACTTCGTTCTTGAGTGTTGCTCTATCATAGATGAGTGATTCTACCATTGCAATAGGTATAAGCATCAATAACGTAACTACTACCATAATAATTCCTTTGATTATCATGGGATTGAATCTGGGGCTGTTGTTTTGTGACATAATTGTTTGTTTTTAGATTGTTATATTTTCGATTCTTGTTTTAAAGTTCTTTGAAATTCAAAGTTTGTGAATAAAAAAATTATTGAGGTTTAATTAATTTTTCAAGTGCATCTATATGTTGCTTGAATAGCTGTTCTCCCAATGGTGTTACAGAGTAGGAAGTGTTGGGTTTTCTTTCTATAAATTGTTTGGTGACAAGTATGATTTCCTCCTTCTCCAATGCTTTCAGGTGACTTGCCAAATTGCCATCCGTAACATCCAAAAGTTCTTTGATTGTACTAAAGTCTGCGGAATCGTTGACCATGAGAATAGACATGATTCCAAGCCGAATACGATTGTCGAATACTTTATTTAAATCTGATAATATATCTTTCATACTGCTGATTATTTATCCGACTTTCTATCGTATCTCCAATACATTATTGTGCCATAGACAATATGTAGTCCGCCAAAACCTATCGCCCAAAACATCAATCCATTTCTTATAAATAATGCAGCAAGTAGCCCCAATACGATTTCACACACGCCAAGCATTTTTACGTCGCTATAGGTCCGTGAGCCAGCAGAGATGAGGGCTAGTCCATAAAATATGAGCATCGTTGCAGGTATGAAAAGCGCACTCCC
>JASLEN010000261.1 GCA_030151105.1 Dysgonomonas sp. | reverse complement strand
CTTTGTGTTCATTGAGTTCTTCTATTGAGTTTATGTCAACATAAGTAGGAACTACCAATCCTGTGATTCCATCGTCGAAAACAACTCCAGCAACATCCATTCTGTCACCAAATCGCTCCCAATAATCTTTGTGAGTATGTGGCAACCAAGAGTCCATGTAAACATCTGCATCGCCTCGTGAGAGGGCTGCATAGATTGGTCCTGGTTCTATTCGTTTCATATCTACGGTGTAGCCTTTTTCTTCCAAAATATGGTTGGCCAAGTAAGTAATTGCAATTCCTTCTGCCCAGTTAGGATAGAGAATCATCACATCATGCTTCCTTCTACGTTCACAAGCTGTAAGGCTGAGAATGGCAAGTGTGACTAATAGTATTTTTCTAATCATCTTTCCTCCTTCTTTTTAGCAAATGACTGAGTCATTCTGTCTAATATGATTGCTAGAATAACGATACATAATCCAGCTTCAAATCCTAAAGCTACGTCTGCTTGCTGAATACCAGCATATACGCTTTCACCCAATCCTCCAGCTCCTACCATGGAAGCAATTACAACCATAGACAAAGCCAACATTATTACCTGATTGACTCCTGCCAAAATAGTTGGCAATGCCAAAGGTATTTGCACTTTGAATAGAGTTTGTCTTGCTGTACATCCAAAAGCTACGGATGCTTCCACAATTTCCTCAGGAACCTCTTTGATACCCAATGCTGTCATCCTAACTGCTGGAGGAAGTGAGAATATTACCGTTGCTAACACCCCTGGTACATTTCCTACAGAGAAGAATAAAATAGCAGGAATAAGATATACAAAGGCTGGCATCGTTTGCATAAAGTCTAACAAAGGTTTTACTATTGCATCCGCACGTTTGCTACTTGCACACCAGATACCTACTGGTATTCCTATTAGTAGGATGATGAATGTGGCAACAATCACGAGGACAAAGGTGTCGATAGTCTGCTCCCAGAATCCCATAAAGTAAACTAAAGCTAGACCAAGCACACAAAAGATGGGTAGGTCTAGAAAGTATCGCCAATTTGACTTGTCGATATTGAATTTTGTAAAGCTCCTATTCTTGATGAAGAATGAGCCTAATGCAAACAATGCGATGATGATGGGTGCTGGCAAAAAGAGAAGTCCCTCTTGCAGTACATCCACCATGTTCTCTATCATTATTGTTATCTGTGTGAAAATAGGTGCTCCTACTCTCGACAGCCAGTCAACGAATAGCTCAACATATTTTCCTATATTTAATATTTCCATTTTGTTCTAAATGTTTGTTTTTTGATTCTACTAAAAAATGATATGTTCTGATTATTTGGCATCGTCGATAATGACTTTTACTTCACCATCACTGAATCCTGTAACCATCGAAACAACGTTGGCATGAGTAAGGAATCCTAAAGATCTACCATCTTCATTAATCACCACAAGTGGATACTTTTGGTCAATAAAGAGAGGGAGTAGGTCTGTAACGTGCATGTCAGCAGGTACTTTTGGTATGTCCATGATGATCTTTTGCATGTCATTGTCTTTCTCCTCTATCAAACGTTTTACATCCTTTTGACGGATATATCCTTTGAATACTTTGTTACGGTCGCAAACAGGTAAGAATCTAAATCCATATCTACTCATCATTCGGTCTGCATAAGCTGGTCCATCTTTTCCAAGCTCTATGTGTTCTCTAAATCGGGTCATAATAGCAGAAGCACTAATCACTTTACCCATATCTACACTTCCGATAAAGTCTTTTACATAGTCGTCAGCAGGGTTTAGTAGGATGTCCTCTGGCTCTCCTTGTTGTACAACAACTCCATCTTTCATGATGGCAATGTGGTCTCCCAATTTTAGAGCCTCGTCCAAGTCATGAGTAATAAATATAATTGTCTTTTTTAGTTTCTTCTGAATGTCTATCAGGTCATCTTGCATCTGACTTCTAATCAGAGGGTCTAGTGCGCTAAAAGACTCATCCATGAGCAAAATCTTGGAGTCAGTAGCCAATGCACGAGCAATTCCCACTCGTTGCTGCATACCTCCACTCAGTTGGTGCGGATAGGAATCTCCATAGCCTGTCAATCCTACGAGGTCTAACATCTCGTTAGCCTTTTGTAGTCTTACTTCCAAATCCTTATTTTGAATTTCGAGTCCAAAGGCAATATTCTCTAGAATAGTGCGGTGTGGTAATAGTCCAAAGTGCTGGAACACCATTCCCACTTCGGTTCGTCGGAAATTAAGTAGTTCCTTTTTGTCCATTTTGGTAATGTCCTTGCCATTTACCTCTATTGCTCCTTCTGTGGGTACATTTAGCATATTGAAACAACGTAGAAGGGATGATTTTCCACTACCTGATAATCCCATTACTACAAATATTTCTCCTTCTGTAATAGAAAGGTTTACTTTGTTGACTGCTATTGTACAGTTTGTTTTTGACTTAATATGATCCTTGTCTCGTCCACTTTTGAGCATGCGCATAGCTTGCCTTTTGTTGGATCCAAAGATTAGGAATAAGTCTTTTACTTCTATAAAGTTACTCATTGTATATGTAATTTGTTTTTTTGATTATTGTAACATCACATTACAATCTTCTATAGTTTCTGATTGATTTTATTAAAAATAGTATCCAATATTTATATTGAATCTTCCGTTCCATCTAGCTCCTTTGCTCCCTTCAGCGAGTCCTTCACCAAAGTTGCTGGTGAACCAAGGCTGATTTTTTCCCATAGCATATTCCACATAGGTAGATATTGGCCCTGACTGAAACATGAGACCTGGAATCATGTGGTGTGTGGCATTATAGCCTGTTTTCGATTTGTCAAGATATGAATAATCAAAATAAGGAGTCACACTTTGAAAGAATTTTCTGTTAATAGGAATTGTATATGATAGCCCTGCTACGTAAATTATCCCTTTGGATGCTACATCATAAGCCGATCCGTAAGCTGCCATTTGCAGAGCATCTAACTTGCTCCCATCATCAGCTTTCGAATTGTAGTTGTAGCCTATAACTTCCCCTTTGAAGTTCCATCTCTCAAAGTCGTATAGTAGATGTGCAGCCCAGTTTATCCCCCAGTCTCTACTGTTGATTTCTCTATTGTAGATTGCTCCTACTTGAGCCGAGGCTCCTACTTCTAACTCTTTTGTTAGCTGATATCTTACACGGGTGTTAAATTGATCAAGCTCTCTTACATTTGCATCCACTCGTTCACCATTCACTATACCTGTGGTAGGAACTACTGCGTATGAGAAGCGTCCATTTCCAACAGCATTGTCTTCTCCTTTGATTGGTCCTCCTGGCGAAGCTTGGCGAAAGTAAGCAAGATCTATCGTCCATTTATCGTGTTTATATACAGTTCCTATGCCCATTGCATGACTGTCTTCTAAGCCAAGATAGTAGGGTAGTTGGAAAAACCAGTTGTGTGATGCAAAATCACCTACTCCAAAAGGCTTTTGTATAATTCCTGCTTTAGCATACCACTTCTGGTCTATTTTGTATCCGATATATGCTTGACGAAAAAAGTGAGTTTTAGATTCAGGATAGAAGCGATATTGTAGGCTTAAATCGAACCCCGACTTATGTGCATCTGCCGAGATGATGAATGCATCAAATTTTACTGATCCGTCGAGAGCTTTGTCGCTCACCTCATAATTTTGAATGATGGTATTGAAGCGTACAGCTCCTCCCAATTTCAAAAAATCCTTTTGTTCGTCACTATTGTTTGAATAAATGTGCATTTGCGATAGCATCAATATCGCTAGTAGGTACATTAACCTCTTGTTCATAATTGTTTTTTGCGCAACAAAATTGCCTCCCAAGCAATACTTGTTGGATTAATTGTAGTGTTTATGAAATATACAACACTGGTGGCATAACAAAGATATTTTGAAGATAAATGCTTTATCTGGCGAAGCTTAATGAGCCATTAAAGTGTTATGCAATTAATATAAAACGTAGCTTCTGTTCTTAGACTATTGTAAGAATACCAAGCAGTTTGAGAGACTGCTACTCAGGGGCTCAAAACTCTAACATTTTGCTAGAAATATCCAACTGAACATGGCAAAGATACTAAAATATTTTATTTCACTTTTCTTGCACCTATGCGAGAAGTGCCTCTAGACGGGTCTGTGCCCTCTGAATGTTTTCTCTTGTGTTAAAATTGATAAGCTCTTAATGACTAGTTTTTTAATTTTGCAAATTGCTAGTATGTCGTTGATTAATATGTGATTATGCGGTATCCTTTGATCTTTGGTTCCTCTCTTGAAAAGTGTGAAGTTTAGTTCTGTTAGTGAGGAATTTTTGCTGATTTATAATTAATTAACAAATTGATTGTGTCTTGACTCGTTAATATCGGGATGTGTAAAAATGTTAAATATATGTACTCCTTGTCAACAAATACCTAGTTTAAATAGCTATTTTGTATAATAATTTATTTCTTCGTAGTAATTTAACTTCTATGTGATATAAGGTGAGCGGCTTTTGTGCATAAGGTTGAAATAGAGAGAATGATATTATTAAATAACTAACCATGAATAAACTTACTTCTTACTCTAAGGGGCAGACCTTTTGGCTCATTGCTCTCAGAGTTGCCATCGGATGGCATTTCCTTTACGAAGGGCTATACAAAATGTTCAAAACAGGATGGACTTCAAAACACTATTTAACAGATGCAGATGGCTGGTTTAGCGAATCATTTATTGATATTGCTAACAATCCTTCTATGCTTGCCTTCGTAGATATGCTCAATATATGGGGGCTGGCGCTTATTGGAGCGGGGCTTATTGTCGGTTGCCTCACAAGATATGCATCTATGGCGGGCATTGTTATGCTATTGCTGTTTTATGTGTCACATATTCCATTCATTGGAGCATCCTATTTGTTGCCATCGGAGGGGAATTACCTATGGCTAGACA
>JASLEN010000216.1 GCA_030151105.1 Dysgonomonas sp. | reverse complement strand
CTACATATGATAACGTTTTAGGCGAAATATCTTCCATAACTTTGCGAACTACTTCATCGTTTCCTTCAGCCTCTACGCTCTTGAAAGTTTCATCCTTGAAATATTCTATTTCAATCTCATTAGGAGTGTCTTCATTGTAAGTAATTTCATATTTATCCCACTCAAGTTTGATCTTGTTTGGTTTTTGTTCTCCAAAATAGTCTCCCAATTTATCAACAATAGATTTTGGAAGTTGGTCAAGAGGTACTTCTTGATTGTTCCCATTATTGTTATTGTTTCCTTTGTCAGACTTCACATTTCCTAGATAGTCAAATAGTACATCAATATCACCTCTTAATTCTATTTCGAAATCTTGTGTCTCTGATTGTTGTCCTTTTTTCTCAATGTCTTCAATTTCCTTATTTGGATACTTCGTGCTAATATAGCTCAGAGCCTTAGTCGGGATCAAAAATGCTACGCTTTCAGGTAGAGTATTTCCATTCAAGTCAATTTCTTTCCATACGCCATTGCTGTAGAATTCTATCTCCATACGATTTTTAAATACTACATCGTACGTGCCATCTTTGTCATGCTCTACATATAGAATCTCAGTTTCGTCTAGCTGTGTTGACTCTCCAGCAGCAAAGTGTTTGTTCAAAAACTCTTTTGCTGTTTGTGGAACGTCAGCATATTCTATACGGGTGTCATCGTCTTTGTCATCATCACTACAAGAGATTACCACTAGTGATGCCAAGATTAATGTAAGTGCAAATAATACTTTTTTCATGTCTTTTGTTTATTAAGTTATTTGTTCGTTTTGTCTAAGTAAAAGTAAATAATTAGTGACTCGATTTTAAAGTATAACTATCAATAACAGTTATACTTGGATGGATAATAAATAGGTCTGAGACCTTAGTCTAAATATTCATCAATGATAGTTCCATCATATTTGAGTGTCATCTTTACTTCAAGTTTTCCTTTTTCCAATTCAAGATTGTAGAAAGTATCCTTGCCTTTCACTACTTTGTCTATGTCTTCAAATTTGAAGTTAGGGTATTTAGTTAGCGCAGCATTGCGTACTACTGCAGGTAAATCACTTTCTGCAATTTCGCACTTGTACACTACTAGTTCGCCTTGCATATCGTAGTAAGCTTTGTAATCGTCTCGTCCTATTTCAAACTCTATTTCGTAGAATGTGTTAGACTTTTCCCATTCTATGTCTTTTGCACTTGGGAAATCTGTTGCGAACTTCTGGTTGATTTCTGCTACTGGATAGGTGTCTCTAGGATGTGCCATTCTATGGTCTTTATACATCTGATCTATTTGCTCTAATGTATATTTTGTACTCATCTTGGGAGATACTTGTGCTGTCACAGATTGGCAAGCAACTAGTGCCCCAATTGCCACTATCAATGTTATTCTTAATACTGCTTTCTTAAACATATTGCATACTTTTTTGTAAGTTAATATTGTAGGTGTTTTTTACTACCTCTTTAATTTCTTGTTACAAATATATGCGCTCAATTCTGGAAAGATTTGGGAATGTTTTCCCAAAAGGAATATTTTTTCTAAAATCGAATAACTATAGTGTGCATTCCATCATAGTTGTATTCTATTCTAAATTGATATAATTCTGCAATAGACGAAACTATGGCTAGTCCCAATCCTGTTGATGATGAGTCGTTTGTGGTGAATGAGGTGTATCTGTCAAAAATATTAATATTCTCTTTGATTTCTTCTCCATCATTGGCTATTGTAAGCGAGTTAGGCGTAAGTTTTATATTTATTTTTCCATGAGGAATATTATAGTTGACTGCATTTTTGATAAGATTATTGATCAATATATGTGCCAAATCTTTATTCATTAGAATGTCTGGATTTCCCTCTTCTTTAATATTGAATTTTAATTCTCTATGTTCTATTATATCCTTGAAGTTTTCATAAACATCGTCAACTACTTTTCTGAGATTGATTTTTGTAGCATCTACAAACTGTCTATTCCTTATTTTGGATAAAAGAAGCAAACTGCTGTTCAAGCGTTTCATCCTATTTAGATTGGCTAGTATTGTAGCCAAGTCTGATAAATGCCTTTCCGATATGTCTTGAGAATTCATCATTAATTCTATTCTGCTAATGATGACAGCAATAGGAGTCTGAAGCTCATGCGAAGCATTCTCTATAAATACTTTTTGCTCTTTGTAAGTCTGTATGTTTTTCTCGAGCAAAGTTTCTACTGCTTTGTTCAATGCTTTGTATTCGGAGATATTGCTTTGCGGAATCTCTATCATTTTGGATTGATCTAGCTCAAAGTTTTTTAGTTCGGTCAATAATTTATAAAATGACTTATTTGTCCGATTAATGATGCGTCGTCCTCCAAAAAACATGACGGAGACCAATGCAATCCAAAGTGCTATTTGTAGAAATAGCATATTCTCAATCAAATCGTCTGACTCCACCGTAGAGGTAAAAAACTTAATACGGTAATACTTCCCATTTGGCTCACACCTAAACGCTGTGATAAGCATTCTAACCTCTTCATGTTCTTGTTCAGTAGGGAAATAGATTTCGGTGGTAATGTGCTCCTCCTTTATGTCTAAAGCTTCTCCATAGCTAATCTCCTCCACCTGCATATTTATAGGGTTGTAGGCAAGCATCATATCCACAAATGCAGGATCGGTATTGGCTTGCACTATAAATTCTTGTTTCAGATTGGTCAATCCCTCATCTATGTCGTCATAGATCTCGTGCATCTGCATCAGAAAGTAAATGACAGACCAAACTGCCAATACAAGCAAGAGCAGCGCAACAAGGCGAGTAGTAAGATGGTTGGCTAGTTTCATTTATCGTCTAATTCTAATTTATATCCTACACCATATACATTTTGAATCTCCACATTTGTATTGTTATCTTTTAGTTTCTTCCTCAAGTTTTTGACCTGAGAGTATATGAAATCAAAACTATCTGCTGAGTCTATATTATCGCCCCAAACATGTTCTGCAAGTGCTTCTTTCGTTATCAGGCGATTAGGATTAGTTGCAAAGAAACAAAGAATGTCATATTCCTTTCTGTTTAGTTTCAACTCTTCGCCATGCGCTACAACTATACCCTTGTCAAAGTCTATCGTGATATCTTCAATGTTAAGAATATTAGAACCATCCAATTGTTTACGCCTCATCACAGCTTTGATGCGGGCATGTAACTCTGTAAAATGAAAAGGCTTTGTCAAATAGTCATCAGCTCCAAGATCCAGCCCCTTCACTTTGTCATCTATAGAATCCTTTGCCGAAATGATGATAACATTGGCTTTGATGCCCTCTTTTTTCAACTCTTCTAGTATCTTCAATCCAGTTCCACCTGGTAGGGAGATATCCAATAAGATGCAATCATATTGGTAGAGCATAACCTTGTCTATACCCGAATTATAGTCAGTTGCAGTTTCTACCACATGATTTTCCGCAACCAAAAACTGCTCTATCGATTTTAAAAGTTCAAACTCGTCTTCTATTATTAGGATCTTCATACTACGTTGTTATTACACATCTTTTGCTAATTCTGTATTCTAAAAATACCAATTTATATACTAAATCTGTAAAGACTCTGGAATTTTTAGAATTATTAGTTTCTTACACCTACTCTGAAACTTGCCAATATGTAGATAAGTTGTTAAATTTGGGACAGTAAAATAAGAATTTATATAGAAAGAATTATGCTGTTCTTTTTTTTAGGCGCTAACACAATAGAATATAGCGAGCTGGCTATACTCAATGAAATAATAAGAGGACTTGTGAACGGAATTGTGCTCATGGCACAACGCCTAACCGTAGCATTGGTCGTCTTTATTATAGCATCGTGGGTTATCAAGTGGATAAGAAAAGGAGTAGAGCGTTTTCTCTCACTGCGCAAGATTGACCCTACAGTGCGCAGTTTCTTAGACAATGTGGTAAACATTGTTCTCAAGATTGTTCTCTTTCTGTCCATTGTACACATTATCGGCATTTCCACAACATCATTTACGGCTATTCTTGCGGCAGCAGGTCTTGCTGTAGGTATGGCTATGAAAGACAATCTGTCTAACTTTGCAGGAGGAGTTATGCTATTGGTCAACAAGCCTTTCAAGATAGGAGATAGAGTATTGACTCAGAATGTGGATGGAGAGGTGCAATCTATTGGTATTCTTTATACTACATTGCTGACTGCTGACAATAGAACAGTTTATATTCCTAATGGTCCACTTTCAACAGGAACAATCTCAAATTATTCGAGACAGACTAACCGCCGAATAGATAGAAGTATTAGTATCAAGCATGGAGTCAATATTGAAGATACAAAGGTGCTACTAAATCAGATTTTCGAGGACGAAAAAAGGATACTTCACACACCAGTTCCTTTTATAGGAGTCACTAATCTAACAAACACAACAGTCGATATTTCTATCCGAGTTTGGGTTAAGTGCGAAGACTATGAAGATGTGAGTGTTTCGTTGTCAGAAGCTATTTATACACAACTGATGCAAAAGGGTGTTTACAAGTCGTAATAATGCTGATCGGAGTGAGAAACTCTTTTTAATATAGAGGCTCGAAAAAAAAGTTTATAATACTTCTTAATCTGCATTATTAGAGCTATTTTTGTTTGATGTGGAGGTCTTATGGACATTCAATTTTGATGTCCTTGTATTCAATATATTACATTAAAAATTAATCAAATTTAAATATTCAACAAAACATGAAAAAACAAAGTTTACATGTAATGCTAGTGGCAGTAACTATGGTTACTCTACTTCTTTCATCATGTGGTAAGAAAATGGATGCCTTACGAGGTAATCTATTTACAGTAAATCCGTCGCCGCTTGAGTTGGTAGGAACAAAAGTTCCTGTAACTATTGATGGGCGTATTCCTGAAGGATGGTTCGACAAAAATGCAACAGTAGTAATCACACCAGTACTTGTGCACATGGAAGGTGAAACATTAGGAACACCACATACATACCAAGGAGAAAATGTGATGGGTAATGGTATTACTATCAACCAAAAGACTGGGGGAGCAATCACAATGCGTTCTTCTTTCGATTACAGACCATCAATGAAACAGTCTGAACTATTCCTTAGATTTCAAGTATCTAAAAAAGGAAAAGTAGCAGGTGGTTTTCCAGATGTTAAGGTTGCAGATGGTGTGATGTCAACAGCAGCTCTAGCAAGTGCAGCTACTACAACTCCTTCATTTGCTCCTGATGGTTTCCAACGTATCATCAAAGAAGTTCACGATGCTGATATCATGTTCTTGATTCAAAGAGCTGAACTACGTTCAAGCGAGTTGAACTCATACAACTTGAAAGCGTGGAAAGATCTAGTGAAAGAAGCTGAAACAAACAGCCGTAAGAAAGTTGATGTTGAGGTATCTGCTTATGCGTCTCCTGATGGAGGATACAAGCTTAACGAAGGACTTGCTGAAAAACGTGAAGCAAATACAAGCAACTATCTAAGAAAAGAATTTAGAAAAGATGCTATTGATGCTGAGGTGAATGCTAAATACACAGCTCAAGACTGGGAAGGTTTCCAAAAACTAGTACAAGCATCTAGCTTGCAAGACAAAGACTTGGTACTTCGTGTACTTTCTATGTATTCTGATCCTATCGTTCGTGAGAGAGAAATCAAAAACATTTCTGCTGTTTATTCAGATCTTGCAGAAACTATTCTTCCTCAATTGCGTCGTTCTCGTTTGATTGCAAATGTAGAGATTATTGGAAAAACAGATGCTGAAATCCAAAATGTAGTAAACGCTGGTAATATGAGAGAGCTATCTCTTGAAGAACTATTGTATGCTGCTACATTGCCAGGAATGCCTAAAGAAAAAATCTATACGCAAGCAACAGCTCAGTATCCTAACGACTACCGTGGTTGGAACAACCTTGGTGCTCTACAATACCAAGCTGGAGATGTTGCAAAAGCAACTCAAAACTTCAACAAAGCTAAAAGCATTAAGTCAGATGCACGTGAGGCAAATGCAAACTTAGGTCTATTGGCATTGGCTAATGGAGATGTTGCAAAAGCTGAGCAATTATTTGGTAATGCTTCAGGTGCTCTTTCGTTGAATGAGGCTATTGGTTTGATGTACATCAAAAAAGGAGAGTATAACAAAGCTGAGCAATCATTTGCTGATGCAAAAACAAACAATGCTGCGTTGTCTCAAATCTTGACTAAAAACTATAGCAAAGCAGAAAGAACTATTAGAGCTATCGAGAAAAAAGATGCTACTACTTACTATCTTGCTGCTGTGATCGCTGCTAGAACAAACAACACTTCGGGTGTAGTTGGCAACTTGAAATCGGCTATGGAAAATGGAGTTCGTCTTTCTGACATCTCTCTAGATGGAGAATTCGCTAAATTCCTAAGCAACCAAGAAGTAATGAGAATGTTGTCTAAATAATTTTAGAGAACAAATAAAGTTATATGAAAGAGGGGCTGTAAGAGTCCCTCTTTTTTAATGTATAAAACACAACAAGAAATGAAACAGGAGATTTTAGACAAACTAAAAGCTTTGGGTGCAGATATTAGTGAGCTGAAAGGTCAATCAATGTTAGAAGATCTACAAGCCATCAAATTCAATACATTTTTGTACGACGAAGAGTATTTGGATATTGTAGGTGCTGATATAATATGTGACTTCCTGAATGAAAAATCTGATGAGTTAAGTGACAATTTGGATGAGGTGGCTGATATGGTTCTTAATCATTTCTGGAACTATCATAAAGACACTCCTGTAGATGAGACGTATCTTGGTCAAATCTATTACATAGGCGAGATATTAGACGCCTTTGATGCTAAAAGCAACTCTTATGAGGAGTGGAATGATTGGTTTGTAAATGAAGCAGACTTGAGCGAAATTAGAGAAGTGGTAGGTGATGTGGAAGAACCTACATTTATTAATATATTTGGCTCGTATGGCTTCCCCGATAATTATTATATCTGTTTACAGGATCCTAACCCAGAGAATCCAACAGTGTTTGGAACAGATCACGAGGCTGCATTTATCGAAATAGAAAGCTATGGTACACTTGAGGAATTTCTTGGAATGATGCTTACCAAAGAAGAGTTCAGAAGCCAAATTCGAGAGTTTCTAGATGAGCTTGAAGAAGAGGATTAAACCCCTTCTAGAGTCAAAAGAAAAAATCCCCTCTGAGTTCTTCAGAGGGGATTTCTATTTTTAATCATTGATATCATATACTACACTGTATAGCTTACTCCTGATGGCTGCAAGATCTTTTTCTACATCTATTTCACCTATCGACATCAGTTTCATTGGCACAGGCTGTGTCTCCTTATGATAGGCTGGCTGCTGATATTGTATGTTGTCCCATATCTTGAATCCAAGTCTTTGGTAAAACCCAATTCTACGTTCTGATAAGATAGTAGATGGTAACTCTACTTCCAAGACAACAGGCTTGGTCATTGTTGACAGAAATGCGTCAACAACTTTCTTTCCCAATCCTCCATTTCTTAGATTAGGATCTATAGCCAAATATTCAGCAAAAACGAATTTACCCAAGTCCCAATAACAAAGAAAACCAACAGGTTTGTCTTCATACACAGTGAGATCTATCGTAAAATGAGGATTGTCTCTATATAACTCAAATACCCGTTCCAGAGGACGACGTTCGCTCAGAGGAAATGCTTCCATGTATATTCTGACCAAAAAATCAACTTCCTCTTTCTTCGTAACATCTAAGTTTCTTAATCTCATTTTCTTATCTTTTTTTAGAATTATTAGCTAATACAACTTCTTTCATATAGCCGTCCTCGCATTTGAATATTCTGCCAGGGTATTTTTGTACCACAGTATAGTTGTGCGTGGACATGATAACAGCAGTCCCTTTAGCAGCAATTTCGTGCAAAAGCTCCACAATCAAGTTTCCTGTTTGTGGGTCAAGATTTCCCGTAGGCTCATCAGCCAAAATAACTTCAGGAGAGTTGAGCAATGCACGTGCAATCACAATACGCTGCTGTTCTCCTCCAGAGAGTTCGTGAGGCATTTTGTAGCCTTTGTTTTCCATCCCCACCTGAGTCAACACTTCTTCGATACGCATATCTATCAAGCCTTTGTTTGTCCAACCTGTTGCTCGGAGCACAAATTCTAAATTTTTCTCAGCACTACGATCAATGAGAAGTTGGAAGTCTTGAAAAACAATACCAACCTTACGTCTCAGATACGGAATCTGTTTTGTTTTGATGTTATCCAACTGGTAGTCCATCACACGTCCTTCACCTTCACGGAGAGGGATTTCAGAATAAATACTTTTGAGGAATGTACTTTTCCCCGAACCAACTTTTCCAATAAGATAAACAAAATCGCCCTCCAATATAGACAACGAAATATCGGACAAGATGAGATTCCCATCCCTATCCAAATCAACCTTCTGATAGTCTATAACTACATTTCGTGGTGAAGATTTCTCTTCAATAGCTTGTTCTACAACATGGTCTGTCGTCTGCATATCGTTCGATTCGCTTCCTATGTTTGCTAGTTCTTTTTCCTCCATAAAATTATTTTTTATGCCTTTTTTGTAGTTCTCTTGCAAGATCTTCGATACTCAATCCTTTGGAAGTGAGCATTACGATAAGGTGGTATAGCATATCAGCCGATTCGTATATCAGTCTTTCATCCGTACCATTGCAAGCCTCTATAACAGACTCTAGAGCCTCTTCACCTACTTTTTGCGCCATTCGGTTTATTCCAGATTGGAAGAGCGAAGTGGTATATGAGCCTTCTGGCATCTCTTGATGTCGTTTTTCGATAAAGCCTTGAAGGTATTTGAAGAACAAAATATCTTCTTCATTTTTTTCACCAAAGCAAGTGTCGCTTCCTGTATGGCAAACTGGACCCACAGGGTTCACCTTGATGAGCAGCGTATCTTTGTCGCAATCAGCTTCCATAGACACCAGATTCAGAAAGTTTCCACTTTCTTCTCCCTTTGTCCATAGTCTTTGTTTTGTGCGACTGTAGAAAGTCACTTTGCCCGTAGCTTTTGTTTTTTCTAGAGCTTCTTCGTTCATGTAGCCAAGCATCAACACCTTGCTAGTCTCATTGTCTTGTATGATAGCAGGTATCAAGCCATCTACTTTTTCGAAATCAAGAGTCATTTTTTATTTTATTATATTCTAGTATTCAATCTATTTGTTTGCTATTTGACAGCTATTCCTTGCTCTTTCAAATAGGTTTTTAGCTTAGGTACTTCTATATCTCCAAAGTGGAAAACGCTTGCAGCCAATGCTGCATCTACCAAGCCATCTACAAAAACATCACGGAAGTGTTCCATCGTACCAGCACCTCCAGATGCAATGATAGGAATATTTACCGATTGTTTCAACTGTTTTAACGCTTCATTTGGATAACCTGTTTTTACTCCATCGTGGCTCATGCTTGTGAATAGAATTTCACCAGCACCCAAGCTTTCTACTTCCTTTGCCCACGAGATTAATTGTTTGTCAGTTTTTACACGTCCACCTCCAATATAGCACACCCAAGTTCCATCGTCTTCCAGCTTAGCATCTATTGCACAAACGCAAGCTTCTTTCCCAAATTTGCCACTGATTTCTTTAATCAGGTTCGGGTTTTTAATAGCTGCCGAATTGATAGATACTTTAGATGCTCCAGCAGCAATGAGGCGCTCTGCATCTGCTAATTCATTGATTCCACCACCTACAGCAAAAGGAATTGTAACGGCTGCTGCCAATTTCTCGATCAAATCGAAAAATGTTTTTCTACCCTCATGTGTTGCAGCAATGTCGAGAAACACAAGTTCGTCGGCTCCTTGCTTTTCATACTCCTTTGCAATCTCTACAGGATCTCCTATATCTTGTAGGTTTACAAAGTTAACACCTTTTACGGTTCTGCCATCCTTGATGTCTAAACAAGGAATAATTCTTTTAAATCCTTTTTCTGTTGTCATCGTATTTAAGTATTTGCAATTTAATAATGTCTCCTTTGTGAGACAATTATATCTGGATGGGATAGATTATAAATAAGTTACGCACTTACCTACGGCTCAATTCCTTCAATGTAATTCTGTTTTCGTAAATTGCCTTTCCCAATATAACAGCTGGAATACCTGCTTGTTCGAGGTCTATGATATCTTGAAATTTGCTCACTCCGCCACTTGCTATGAGGTAGAGGTCAGGAAATTTCTCCAAAATCTCTTTGTATAAATCTATTGATGGACCTTGTAACATACCATCTTTAGAGATGTCTGTACAAACCACCTTGTTGATATTGTGTCTCTTATAATCGCCTATAAAGTCAAAGATATTAAGAGAAGTTGATTCTTGCCATCCCGAAATGGCTATGGCTTTGTCTTTGCAGTCTGCACCCAAAATAACAGCTTCTGTTCCGTATTTTGAAATCCAGTTTATAAAAATCTCTTTGTTTTTTACAGCAATACTACCACCTGTAATCATCTTTGCTCCTGAGCTGAATGCAATTTCTGCATCCTTGTCGCTTTGTATTCCTCCTCCAAAGTCGATGATGAGTGAGGTCTGTGAAGCTATGTTTTCCAATACCTTATGATTGATAATTGTCTTTGCCTTTGCTCCATCCAGATCCACTAGATGTAGGCGCTTGATACCAGCATCTTCAAACATTTTAGCTACTTCTACAGGGTTTTCGTTGTACACCGTTTTCTCGTTGTAGTCTCCTTGCGAAAGGCGAACACATTTGCCGTCTATAATATCAATTGCGGGTATTATCTCAATCATTGGATTACTATTTGTTTGAAAAAATATCGTTTGAGTAACAAATGTAAGGTTTTTATCGCAAAAAAGTGTTTGTTATTAATACTTTATTCTTCTGTATTTTTATATTTTACCTTCCTTTAGATCTTTTTTAAGGCTTGAGACTTTAAATTTTTTATGATGAATGAGATACTTTAAATCGGAAAATTTATCTATCATGAGCTGTCTATTGTAATAATTTATATGCTCTAGCAGTGCAAAGATATTGGCTGCTAGGCCAAATAGTAGTAGAAGATGGTTCTCCGAATTGATAGTCCAGTTATATATCCATAGCTGCAAGATTGCCATAATGGGGATTAGTGCTATACAAACTAAATTTATTTTTCGAGCAACTCGGAAAAAATGTAGCTTTGCTCTTTTGTCAAATTTTTTGCCCTGTAGGCTATAGAGTTTTAATTTCCAATAATGTTGACCTTGGATGAGTATAAAGATACAGAGAGCTAGACCATATAATAACCATAAAATGGATAGTGTGTCATTTGTACTTAAAGAATATAAAAAGAGAAGAGGAAATGTAATAAATGCATGTATCCGCTCTAATGGATAGTAATATTTGAGCCTTTTGATGAGTGTTGTTTTCATAGCAAAGAAATAGATTTTATCGTTTTTTCTATCAGTTTTGTTTTTTTATAATAAAAAATCCTAAGACCGAAATCTTAGGATTTTTATTCATTCTATTTTATCCCTTCTCTTAGCTAACTTTGAAGAAAGGAATAGTAAGTGGATATTTCCAAAATTCCTTGCTATTTGCTTTCACCGATGCTATGATGATAAATATTAGCTGCATAAATCCAAGCACTATCAATAGAGGAATACCAATAAGTACGAAAATTAAGATTGCTGATACAGCATAATAAATAAACCAACTGATAATGAAGTTCAAGATGTTTTTTCCATGTCTATCTATCTCTGCATCTTTATCCTTGTTAGTAGCCCACAATATAATAGGAAGTACAAAACCCAAACCTGCAATTATCATCCCCGCCAATTGAGAGAGAT
>JASLEN010000201.1 GCA_030151105.1 Dysgonomonas sp. | reverse complement strand
ATGGAGCGGAGTAGCTGCAAGCATAGCTATCATTATATCGGTAGGTATCTATGTAAACAATTTATCCATAGAGGAGGGAAGCAACAGAGTTGCTAATAAAACGACACACAATGGTCTCACTATCACTGATGCTGAATATATTCAAGCAGAAAATGCAATGAGACTTCTATCTTATAATTTCAACAAAGGCATGCAGCAATTGGATGAAATGCAGGTAAATCTAGATAAGACAAATAGAATTTTCAATGAAACATTTAAAACAAATCAATAATTCCCATGAGAGTTAAAACTTTATTAACAACGTTCGCTTTGATCCTTTTTAGCTTGGTTGGGCAAGCTCAAAACACCAATGTATTCGATAAGCTTTCGCAACGAAAAGATATACAAGCCGTACATGTCTCTAAATCTCTACTAGGGATGATATCAAAAATGGACATGGGAGGTGCAGACATTGCTCATTTAGCTGACAAGCTGAAGCAAATAGATGTATATACTAGTGAATCTGGTGAAGCGGCAAAATTTATGAAAGCAGAAGCAAACTTCTTTGCAACAAATAAAGCATACGAATCTTTTATGACAGTGAAAGAAAAGAACCAAACAGTAATTTTCTACGGTCAAAAAGAAGGTGAAAAATTCAAAGACTTAGTTATGCTATCAGAAGAAGCCGATAAATACACAATAGTTAGAATGGTAGGTGAGTTTACAGCTAAAGACATTCAACAGATAATCAAAAAGTAAATTTACTTTTGAAACAAGAAAATAAAAAAAGGGAGAGTTTAAAACTTTCCCTTTTTTGTATTTTATACTATTTATCAAGCCAAACGACCTTTTGCTCTGACTGATGCTCAGCTCCTATAATATTCTTATATAGCTCAGGGCGGCGAGCTTTCTTATAACGATAACCTCCTGCATCTATCAATTTCTGTTCGGTGAGCGTTGCTATTACAAATTCCTCATCCATCGACTGACATTCTGCAACTATGTCTCCAAATGGATCGAGAATCATTGAACAACCATTTTTTAGTTGATCAGCATCCATCCCAATTGGATTAGAGAACACTGCATAAATTGCATTATCGTAAGCACGTGCTGGCAACCATTTCATCAGCCATGCACGTCCCTTAAGTCCATTGAACTCTGCACGCAGAGAGGTCGGATCTTTTTCTCTATTGTACCACAAAGCAGGATCAACAAAGCCTGCCCCTGGACGAGTGGATGGTGTACACATGGTTACATGTGGCATAAAAATCACCTCAGCACCAAGCAGAGTTGTTGCACGCACGTTTTCTATTACATTATTGTCATAGCAAATCAAGACGCCACATTTCCATCCTTGAATATCGAATACCACATATTCATTTCCTGGAAGTAAATACTTATTAATAAATGGATGTAGTTTTCTATATTTACCAATTAAGCCCACTTTATCAACACAAACATAAGCCTTGTATAACTCATCTTTCTCATTCTTCTCAAACAGCCCAGCTAGCACCACAATATCATATTTCTTTGCTATTGCAATCAGTTGCTGAACGCTTTGCCCAGAGGGAATTAATTCTGCTACATCAAGCATTTCTTCTCTACTCAATTTGGTTGCATAGGTATAACCTGTTATAGAACATTCATGAAAGGCTATCACATCTGCACCTTTACTAGCAGCCTCTTTTGCCATTCTATCTATTACAGAAAGGTTGTATTCTTTATCTCCACTCTTATTTTCAAATTGTGCAGTTGCTATCTTCAAGTCCTTTTTAGCCATCGTATTCTAGTATTTATTCAGTTATAGATTAACTCTACAAGTTAGCTCAATTATCAATATCTTCGAGCAAGCTTTCGTAAAGTTTATTTTGTTTTAAGATTTGCTCATTCCCCACCAAAAATAACTGCTCACGGGCTCTAGTCAATGCTACATTTAGTTTTCGATCCACAGTTCCCTCACGATTCATATTTGCAAAGTATTTCATTTGAAAAGGACGATTGAAACAAAAAGAAACTATAATGACATCACGCTGACTGCCTTGATACCTCTCCACTGTATCTACCATTACATCTTGTAATTCTGCCACTTTAGTCTCTTCTAGCAAATGTTTAATCAAAGCAATCTGATTACGATATGGAGCTATAATACCCAATGTTTTTTCTACATCAAATACTTTATTATTATGCTTATAAAGCTCGAAAATGAATGCTGCAATTTCTACAACCTTTTGGGCTTCTTCGAGACTCGTTTTAGCTGATAGTGTTTCCAAATCCGTAGATTCAACATGGATGAATGATACTCTATTACTTGCCACCATTCTCTCAAAATATCTTTCGGAACTTGTGGATAAATCCAGCTCATCACTTTGACGCTTGGTAGCTGGAAGCAATCGTCCTTCGTAGAAACTGTCATTCACCAATCGAGCAATATCCTCATGCATTCTGCCATGATAGTCGAGCGTTTCGTAGGCACTATCCCACCCTTTCGACTGAACAGTGCGGAACAAACGCTCGAAGATGGACTCTCGACAATCATATAAGCCAATTGCATTCAACTCCTCACTCTCTACTGCCGACTTAAATTCGTTTTGTAGCGTAATTGTAGATAACTGTTTATGATCGCCAATCATTATAAACTTTTTGAAAAGAGGCAACAATCCAATTATTTGAGCTTCTAAGATTTGTGAAGCCTCGTCAATTATTGCCACATCAAACTTCTTGATTTGAAACAACTCTGGTTTACCAACAATAGAGGCTAGTGTACCCACATAAATACGAGCACTTGTCAGTTTTTCAAGAAGCTCCTTTCTACTTTTTGCCTCATCTGAAATATTCTGTAATAAGCGATTACGATAAGCATCATCACACGAATATTCAGAGCCAATGCGAATATATTTTTCACAATCTTCATCTCTTTCTTTGAAAGCATCACAAATTGCCGAACAAAGCTCATCCACAGCACGATTGGTATATGCCATCACCAAAATATTAGCATCAGGCTCTGCATAAAATCGTTCAATCAATTGACGAGCAAAAATGGATGTTTTCCCCGTTCCAGGAGGTCCCACAATCAAGTAGTAATCCTCTGCTAACATTGCCTTATCTAGCACTAAAGCTTGCTTATCTGCTTTAGATAATTCTCCTTTAACCTTTTTTGAATAGCTAGACTTAGGCTCTGTTAATCCTAAAAGTAAATCTTTCTTATCCTGTGGAGCTTCCAAAAATGAAAATAGGCTTTTATACATAGCATTATAACTATGATCCAACTTGTCATGCTCTATTGCCCAATATTTATTTTGTTCAAAATAGGCTTTATTTCGTTGCTTATATCTAAAGCGAACTTCAATATTTTCAGAAGAAATATGAATAATTGTTCCTTTGAGAATTTGATTAGACAGAATAGTATCCTCGTTTTTCTGTCGTGGATAGAGAATACAAATTTCACCTTCTCTAAAATTCACAAAGTCGGATGACTCTTTTCTATTGAAAACAATTTTCATATCCCGATGTCCTTCCTCAATGGATTCAATTTCGAGATGTGAGACCAATTCTAAGGCATCTTTTCGCTCTTCGAAACTAGTATTCCACAAAGCCGACAAACTCATAGAAGAGTCATATCCTTCGTCACCCATCTTCAATAAATAGAGTTCGCGAGTGACAAAACTGATAAAGCGATAGAAATACAATTGTTCTAGGTGTGTACTCTTATCCAATACTTTTTTAATTTCCACAAGCTTATTTTGGAAAAAGTCAGGCACACGATTAGAGTAATTATCTAAGTCGAACATTTCATCGAAAATCTCTTTTACTGTCTCACCATCGCCAGTATAGAGTCGATGTTCAGTTGCTACAATTAGGTTTCGGACATTTATTATCTCTTTCTCCAATTGTTTATATGGAGCTGACAAACGTAAATTTTGTCCTCTAAAATTAGATGAAGAATACAGAATCATGGCATGAATATCTCGTGCCGATTTACCAAAAACGCTTTGAATCATCAAGCGATAGACCGAAGTTTGCGTCTCATGATTGGAAGCTATCTTTGTCACATCATCTTGAGGCCAAGGCGTCTTGCCCGACTTCAACTCCACAATGCGGGTAAAGTGGTCATCACTATCCAATTGTAACATATCCAATCGCCCTTGAAAACCGTACTTTTCACTATAAAACGAAGGCTCTAGCACACATCTATCAAGAGAAAAACCATTCTCCTTGAAGTCGAAAAGCACCACTCGCTTTATATTCTCAAATTGCTGCTTTGCCCGAATCATGAAATCACGAAAAGCAATATCTGTTTCAATATCTTTACATGCCGTAAACTCAAATGGCATCTCTTTAAATGATTTCAGAAATGTAGCGTTAAAATCCAATAATTCTGGGTGTTCAGCATAAATCAATTCGTCTAGAAAAAAGTTCGCCAGATTTCCTAAAAGGAGATAGTGTGTACTTGCCATCGCCTCAAACTTGCGACGAAAATAATGCAAATGCGAGTTGCCATAATTCTGAAAACTCTCTGCCATTGCCGAAGCATCTATCAAATAGTCGGGCTCTAAAACAATGATGGAGGGAATATAACAGCCATCAGTATCTACCTTGCAATCAACGAGATTGAGTTGCACACCTATCCAAAGGTGATGGAACGTTTCGTTGAAAATATCGTTTATCTTCTCTACATTCAGTTTCACAGATAGTGTATCCTCAACGGAGTCTTTAGGCTGGCAAGTGATAGTATAATTTTCACAATTTATATCAATCACCTGCACTCGTATCTTATCTAATGGTATGCTTTGCTCACTTCCTAAATCTCCTACCTCCACAACATGTTCCTCTCCTCTGACCAGAAACAAGGAGAAGGCAACGACAGTTTTACTCGCTTGCCAAAACTGCTTTTCATTGACTTGATTCTTTTCGTCTTGCAAAAGATAGTTTCCTACAATTCGGAGGTGATGGAGACTTTGCTCTATACCTCTGGGGAGATTGTATTTTTGACCAATGAAAACAATACGAGAAAAGAGAGAGGGAAATTGTAGAGTTTCCTCCTCTGTTATTTCTTTACACAAGCGCTCTAGTATTCGCTTGGTTTCAAGAAACTTGTGACGAAAAGAAAAGTCAGACTGTGAAATCTGACTTAATTCTTGTTGAATATTTTCTAGTGCTATTTTTTCTAATGGCATTTTCAGTCTCTGATGTCCAAGTTGTTATTAAACTCGAAACTAAAATCAATACTCTGACGTATATTTGATGTTGCATCCACATATAAAACTACACTATTGTATCTCATAAGATCATACATCAAATCATCAACAAAGGCAGCATAAGATCCATCACTAATGTCCACTACAAAGTCATAGCCGTCTTGAAACATTTTTCCAATATATCTTCTTCCACTACTACTTTCTAGACGAACTTCAACCCTATCCCCAGGTCTAAACTGTCTGCTATTGAACAAGAAGAAAGAGTCAAACATACGGATATCGCTAATTCTACCATTCCCTATTCCATAAATATCTCTTACATCTATATCAATTCGAATCGGCTCGAATGTTCCATAGCGATCAGTTTGATAAGGAGGCTTCACTCCATATGAATCATAAACAAGAGACCCTCTTGACCATCTATCTTCTTCACACGACGAAAAACCAATTCCTACAAGGATTAGCAATAATATTATGCTTATGTTTCTTAATTTCATAGTTGTCTATTTATTATTATTTTGCAAAGATATAAAACATTCTTGTAAATAGTATAACATATATCAAAGCCAATTTGTTACAAAAAAATATTTATTTTATGCCTACATCTATATAGACTCTCTTTGTAGCACAAGGTTTAAGAGATACTCGCAAAAAGAAACTCTCATTAAAAATATTTGCCCTATATTTGTTCCCAATCTTAGGGGTGCCCCAAACAATCGGGCTGAGATCATACCCACCACCTGATCCAGATAATGCTGGCGTAGGGATTAGATTATGCGACTGATCAGGCATATTCTTTAATCTAGGGAAATCATCTTATAATAAACCCCTTTTTTGTTTAACTGCTATAACTAGGCTTAAACGTAAGTTGAAGTTATGGGAAATTCATATTCAAAATTAAATGAAAAAGGTATTTTCATTACTTTTTGCCTCGGCATTAAGTACCATCTCGCTATGTGCTCGCAATGATGCAGATAGCACTCAATATGTGAAACTTGATGAAATAGTTGTTTCGGCAATACGAGTTTCAAATAAATCTTCGGTAGCTCACTCCGATATCAATGAGCAGTCCATCAAATCAGACAATGCTGCTCGCAATGTGCCAGCGCTATTGCAAGTATTACCTTCTGTAGTATCATACACTGAGGGAGGAACGCCAGTAGGAAACACCAACTTCAGAATAAGGGGAACGGATGCAAATCGTATCAACATGACTTTGAACGGAATGCCTCTCAACAATCCTGAAACTCAAGAGGTATATTGGGTCAATCTTCCTGACATTTCCAATTCATTGAAGTCTATCCAAGTACAGCGGGGAGTGGGTTCAGCTACTGCAGGAACAGCATCTTTTGGTGGAAGCATTTCGATGCAAACAGTGGGTTCGAGAAACAAACCTTATGCAGAGATTTCCAATTCATTTGGGCAATACAACACCTATCTAGGGAGTGTGGCTACAGGAACAGGCATTCTCAAAAACGGATTGGCATTTGACGCTCGTTACTCTTATACTAGGAGTGATGGATATATCAGAAATGGAAAGGTTGACCATAAAAACTTGTATGCAAGTATAGCGCACTATACGGACAAGCAAATGGTAAAACTGACATACATCAATGGTATCCAACACACTGGAATCACATGGGAAGGTATCAGCCCAGACGATTTGGAGAAATATGGCAGACGTTACAATCCTGCGGGAAAATACAAAGATGCTGATGGCAATACACAGTTTTATGATAATGAGACTGATAACTATTATTCAAATATTGTACAAGCCCAGTATTCTCGTTTCATCAACGACAATTTCACCTTCAATGCCAACTTTGGATTCAACAATGGATATGGCTATTATGAGAATTACAAAGTTGATGAAAAGTTTGCAACACTTGGTCTGCCTAACTTTGGGAGTGGCGACGATGAACAGAGCAAGACAGATATCATCAGAAGAAAACTAATGAGCAATAATCTCTATTCAGGAGGGATGAACCTGACCTATAAGGCATCTAAAGTGGATGTGACTATTGGGGCAAATTACACATTCTTCGAGGGAGATCATTATGGACGTTTACTTTGGGTGAAGCACAACGAAAATATTCCAGAGAACTATGAGTGGTACAGAAATAAGTCGGAGAAAAAAGACTTCAACAATTTCGCCAAAATCACTTATACACCAATCGATAAACTAGCTCTTACTGCTGAGTTGCAAGGACGATTTGTGGAGTACGAGATGAAAGGAATTGACGATAAGATAGACAAAAAGAACAAGGGCGTCTTGGATGGAAAAAACAATTGGATGTTCTTCAATCCTAAAGTGGGAGCAACATATTTGCTGAATACCAAAAGTGAAGTCTATGCATCATTTGCGGTTTCGAACAGAGAACCATTGAGAGCAGACCTCAAAGAATCCATCAAGGGAGAAGGAGCAAAACCTGTGAAATCGGAAAGACTCTTTGACTATGAGTTTGGGTATAGATATACAACTCCGAGTCTATTTCTTGCCTCTAACTTCTACTATATGAGCTATGACAATCAGCTGGTGCAAACGGGACGATTGAGCGACACGGGCTATAAGTATCAAGAGAATGTGAAAGATAGCTATCGCTATGGAGTAGAATTGGAAGCAATGTACAATCCTGCTTATTGGATTGGTATTGGAGGAAACCTAACTTTGAGTCAAAATAAGATTAAGAACTATACTGCTTACTTTGACCAATACGATAATGCAACCAACTGGAACAAGGTGGAACAGGCAACAGAATTTCATAAGAAGACGAATATCTCATTCTCGCCTAATGTGGTGGGTGCAGCAATTCTGAAATTCAAACCATTGAAAGATGAGGACTTCAATTTCTCATTCACCAATAAGTATGTGGGAAGCATGTATTATGACAATACATCGAACAAAGACAATAAGTTAGATGACTATTTTGTTACCGATTTTCAAGTTTCATACAGCAAGTCATTTGCATTTTTTGAAAAAGTAGATTTCCAATTTATGGTAAATAATATCTTCAACAAAAAATATTTTGCAAATGCATGGGTAGATACCTATAAATTTGCAGACGGGTCTAAAGATGATGTTTACAAAGGATTGTTCCCCCAAGCAGGAACAAATGTGATGGGAAGAATAACTATGACATTCTAAATAATAAGAAAAGTAGTTACTGGTTTATTCAGTAACTACTTGTTAAATTTAAGCTATGAAAGTCTCTATTTTTTGTCTTTATTCGCTTTTTCGAGAGCTTCAACTTCTCGTTTTTTCAAATCTTTCATTTCATCAAATGCTCTTTGACGATTTACATTTTCATGCCAACGACTTTGACTTTCAGAAATTCGTCTTGCTGCATTATCGTCATACTCTCTAACCCACTCGACTAAACGATTGTCCATGAAATAGAAATAGTAATATACCACAGAACCTTCGGCATAAAATATAGTGCTCAATATTCCTTCAGGTGTTTCAGTCATGCGGTCGTTAGTATAATTTTTGCCTAGGATAGACACAACCTCCTCTTGACTCATACCTGGTTTAACAGCCTCCATCTTTTTATTTAAAACAGAGGTAGAGGTAATGCTACAAGAAGATAGTAACACAACTAGAAATATCGAGGATGCTAGAATGTAGTTTAATTTTTTTCGCATAAAATTAATTTCACCAAATTAGTACTTGAAATACGAATATAAGTAAAAAAGTCAACTTCTTAATTCCAATATAAATAATAAGTATCTTTATCCAAAATGATAGAAATCATCTCAACATACATTTCAGAAAATTACATAGGTATAGTAGCAGCCCTTATAGGCTTACTCTACCTTTATTTAGAATTTAAGGCTAGTATTTGGATGTGGTTTGTGAGCATCTTGATGGCCCTATTTTTCATCTATATTTTCTACTCTACTCAGCTTTATGCGAGTATGACAATTTACTTCTACTTCCTTGGAGCATCTATCTACGGATGGTGGGCATGGCACAAAAGAGGTCGCCACGAGGATACGGGAGAGCATATAATACAAATACTTCCAAGAAAATACATTCCCATAATACTTGGATCTATCCTTGCTTCATTCATTTTCTTTGCTCTCTTTTTATATTTTGCAACAGAAAACAATATCTACATTCAGTTGGGCGATGCATTCACAACGGCTCTCAATGTGGTAGCATTGTGGATGGTTTCTCGAAAATGGGCAGAACAGTGGTGTTTAGTCATTCCAGCCAATCTACTTTCAGGAATATTGCTTATGGTGCAAGGTGAGCCATCATCATCTATTATGTTTTACATCTATTTTGTAGTTTCTATTTTTGGGTATTTCAATTGGAGAAGAATGGCTTCAAAACATATTGCAACAAAAGACTTTTGACTAAACTCTTCGACTAATTTACAATTTTCTAGTATCTTCGTTCGTTTAATTCTTAAAAGGACTTATTACCTAAAGGATTATAGAACTCATTCTCTATTTGAATTGTTATAACCAAAAGAGTTATAAAAAGTCACATTATTACATTGATTACAAAACAAATGAAGATATTCCAGGTCATCACCGTATCTGAATATGGAGGAGCTCAAAGCATAGTAGCTAACCTCATCCAATCACTAGATTCAGAACACAAAGTATTCGCACTATATGGTGGAGAAGGTGAAGCATGGAGTGCACTTGGAAACAACTTTACTCGAATTAAACTTAGTAAGCACAAGAAGAGTGTTGGGCTACACGATATCACACTATTTTTTAAACTATTATATTTTAGATTTAAATATAGACCAGACATAGTACATCTGCACTCATCCAAAATGGGAGCATTGGGGAGGTTGGCTTTTGGCAAAAAAAAAATTGTTTATACTGTACATGGTTTTGATTCAATTCGCAAAAACTACAGACAGTTCCTTATTGTTGAGAAACTTTTGAAAACAAGAGCAGCCAAGATAGTGGGAGTAAGCGAATATGATGCAATAGGACTATGTGAAGAGGGGATTTGCAAGAATACAACTTACATCTACAATGGTGTACCTGACTACTACAATATAGAGCCTCAGTACGACAAAAAATTTGTAGAGGCATTGAGCGAAATAAAACAAAAGCATACAAAAATAGTGATGTGCATAGCTCGCATATCAGATCAAAAACGATTTGATCTCTTTGTCGATATTGCCAAGGCTATGCCTAATTATGCTTTTGTGTGGATTGGAAATAAAGAAGAAATAAGAGACCTTCCTCAAAACGCATATTGCTTGGGAGAGGTAAACTCAGCACAGGTCTATCTAAAGTTTGCTGACCTATTTATTCTTCCTTCCAATTATGAAGGCTTGCCCATGTCGCTATTAGAGGCTATGTCATTTGGCAAACCAATTGTAGCTTCGGCAGTTGGAGGAATAACCGAAGTACTGAATAAAGGGAATGGTTTTGCTGTAGAGAATGAAATTGATATATTTGTAGATAAAATAAACTATATCCTCTCTGACGATAATATTTATGAAGAAATGTCTCGCAAGTCGAGAGAAACCTATTTAGCAAACCATACAATAGAAAAGATGGTAGAACACTACCTGTCTATTTACAAAGCAATTGTAGAGAATAAAAAATGAGCCAACCATTAGTTTCAGTATTAATGCCTTGTTACAATGCCGAAGATCACTTGGAGGATGCTATGCAATCTATCCTCAATCAGACGTATAGTAATATAGAGGTGATTGCTATTAATGACTGCTCAAAAGATAAAACGAGTGAGATTCTCCATCGCATGGCGACAGAGGATAGCCGCATCAAGGTGGTGGACAATGAAGAAAATCTCCGTCTTATCAAAACTCTCAACAAAGGAGTGAAGCTTTGCAATGGAGAATACATTGCCCGCATGGACTCGGATGATATTGCCCTACCCCATCGCATCGAAAAAGAAGTTCTTTTTCTGGAACAAAATAAAGATCATGATATCGTAAGTTCGCTTTTCTTGGCTTTTCCAACTGATAATCCAGCAAAGAAAGATTTGCATTACAATCCTCTTAGACACGAAGACTTGAAAGCTTATATGCTCTTCAAATCGGGTATATGCCATCCAGCTGTTATGATTCGTAAACGAGTTTTCACAGAATTGGCTCTTGAATTCGAGATGGAGTATCTGCATGTGGAAGATTACGCTTTTTGGTCTAAGGCGATATACCAAACAAAGATTGCAAATATTGGGGAACCTCTTTTGCTTTATAGAGTACATCCCAACCAAGTATCTAGTCTCAATGAGCAACTACAGTTGAATAACAAAAAGAAAGTATTCAAAATACATTGTTCACAATTGGGACTCCCTACTGATGATAATTTCCTCTCCATCTATGCCTCAGTAGCCGAAGCTGTACCAGAAGAAAATTCAATCGCTTTTCTAGAGAAGAGCGAAGGCTTTATGCAAGATTTATTGCAAATAAATCAACAAAACCCTTTTTGCAACGAAATATTTTTGAGAGATTTACTCGCAATACATTGGCTACGACTTTGTGCCAATTCCCAGTTAGGGTTAAGTGTCATAAAGACCTTGAAAAAATCATCTATTTACAACAGATTAGCTTACTCTACAAAAGATATGCTAATTTTGTATTTCAAATGTTTATTCAAAATAGAATATAAAAAATCATTTATATACAAGATTCTATTTAAATGATTAGAGCCGACCTAGAACATAATATGCAAAGGACAGCTTTGCTTGACAACATCTTCAAATACTTGAAGATGTTTGGGATGTTGTTGCTTATTTTCTACCATATCTACCCACAGGCTTTGGCAATTGGTAGTAGTACATTTATTGTTCCGTCTGCTGCTCTTGGATTGGGCTTGTATGTATATAATAAATATCCATTTATTGAGGTTCATAAAATCATTCTATTCTTCCTCTTATTTCTCTTGTGGTGCACTATTGCAGAACATACACACGGAGGATATGGATACTTCAAAACATCCTATATTCGTAGCCAGATGGCTTGGCTATTTTCAGCTTATCTATTAAATTGGCTTCTCTTCAATTTACATAAAAATCCAAAATTTGAGGTCATGGTTGGCTATATGGCAGGAGCTGTCATACTCCAAAGTATTATCACTATTTTTATCAATCAGGATGAGGCTGCAAATGAGTTTTTCTATTCACTACAAATGCAAACAGGTCTCTACACCGAAGAAAGTAAAGAAATCATCGAAGATCACCGTCTGATAGGGTATGGAACTGCTCTCTTTGGTGCTGGAATGGTAGCAGGTTATGGACTAATTATGATAAGCTACCTAATCTCTGTTCTTAAATTAAATATGGTGCAACTTATTTTAATGGGGGCAGCCTATGCTACTGTATTCTTTATAGGATTATTCTGTGCACGTACAACGACCATTGGACTAGCTATTTCTATTGGCTTCCTTTTATTGATGTATTTTGTAAATCAGGACACAGATAAAACTCAAATCAAGAAGTTTTTCGCTTTAGGGTTTCTTATGTTCTTCGCTGGGGCAACCTTGTGTGCTATTTACTTCGAGGAATATACAGAGTGGGCATTCGAAATGTTTGAAAACTTCCAAAAAACAGGTAAATTCTCAACCGACTCTTCTGATGCTTTATATCACTTGTTTTATCTCCCTGAGACATTACAAGGTATCTTATTTGGAGTACGAGATATGGAAGAATGGGGAAATGATATGGGATATACAAGGCTTATCTATTACATTGGCGCCGTAGGTACAATATTCTTTTTTGCCTATCAAATTTACGTTGCTGTACAAATGATGACTAAAAATCTAGCGATCAACCTCCTCCTATGGACCATTATAGCTTACAGCCTAGTTCTCAATGTCAAAGGTTTTACGGATCTTAATCCTTTTCTATATCTTTTTCTCATGTTTTTTATGTTTCATAAATACTACAGGTATTATCCAAGTGTGTACCGAGCAAGATTACAGATGAAACAGGAACAAAAGAAGAAAGACGTATTAATAGCA
The DNA here is from genome assembly GCA_030151105.1 of Dysgonomonas sp. Taxonomy (GTDB): domain Bacteria; phylum Bacteroidota; class Bacteroidia; order Bacteroidales; family Dysgonomonadaceae; genus Dysgonomonas. The sequence continues at coordinate 495 of JASLEN010000201.1, read as the reverse complement.
AAAGAAAAATCAGATGAATAAGGAATGCATCATATTGGCAGGAGGATTAGGTACACGACTACAATCAGTGGTCAGCGATGTACCTAAATGTATGGCTCCAGTAGCTGGACAGCCATTTCTATCACATATCTTCGACTATTTGGAGAGCCAGAAATTTGACCATATCATTCTCTCATTGGGATATAAATCTGAGATTATTATCGATTGGCTTGAACGTCAAAAGCGAACGTTCGAAGTCTCATTCATCATTGAAGATAAAGCTCTTGGAACGGGTGGAGCAATACAATTTGCTTTTTCTAAAGTGAGAGGGACAAATGCTCTGGTATTGAATGGTGATACCTTTTTCAATATAGACAGAGATAAACTCTTTACTTTCCACACCAAGCAAGAAGCAGATATCACTCTAGCTCTAAAACCGATGGTAGATTTTGACAGATATGGCTCTGTGGAAATAGATAACAACAATAGAATTATTCAGTTTAGAGAGAAGCAATA
>JASLEN010000140.1 GCA_030151105.1 Dysgonomonas sp. | reverse complement strand
AATATTCCTTAATTTAATTTCGTAAAAATCAAATAAAATATTTGCTATATATCAAAATAAACACTTAATTTGTATATTATTTTATGTCGTAAAATATTGGAACGACTTGTATTACGAATATATAAATGCAAACTATACAATATTAAATTAACTTCATTGCAGTCTAATCACAGAGAATTAGCAAATGACAAAACGATGATACAAATATAAATTGTTAGATGACAATAGAATGTCAGCATTTTTTATTACATTTACCAAAATATGCTAAATAAGAACCTAATCATACAAAACTCTAATAAAAAATAATATTTATGAACATTAAATATTTATTTGTTGTGTCATTAGCTTTACTCTTCGTGGCACCGAAGAAAGCGCAAGCACAAGCTATAGATTCGGAATTAATGTCGATTGATGCATTTTCTGATGACGATTTTCTTCAAAACATGAATAATGACGAAGATGACATATTCGGCGACAACGATAACAAACAAGTAATTACAACAAACGCTAGAACTTTACAAAATGCAGCTCCCGCACGTGGAATATATATTGATGAGTTTCTTTATCGCTGGTATATTCAAGCTGGTGGTGGAGCACAAATATTGATGGGTGAAGATGATAGTAAAGGTAAATTTACAAGCCGATTATCTTTAGCACCATCTCTTAGTGTAGGATATCGATTCAATCCCATATTTGGACTACGAGCTAATTTCTCTGGAGGGTCATTACATGGTTTCAATGACGGTCATTCTGGAACATACCGTTTCTGGAAAGGGAAAAGCGTAGCAGAAAAACAAGCCATTGCCGATGAGTGGGGCTTAAAGCGCGGCATAGAAGAAATCGAACGTTGGGATCCACAATGGAACTATAAAGGATGGAGTGAAGAAGGAGGTCAAATTCATTTTGACAATGGAGTAAACTCCAAAGGATATAATTGGGTTGGAGGCAGAAACGGAGAGTTGTATATGCAGCATGTACGTTATATTGCCATGAATACAGCACTAACTGTAAATTTATCGAATCTATTTGCTGGAGCTAATGATGCTAGGAAGTTTGAAGTTTCGTTGTATGCTGGACCTTCATTTTTCCATGTATTCCCCCATTTAGGACAAACTGCATATAATGGAGTCGGTGTATTTGGAGGATTAGAAACTCAATATAATATCAATGAGAAATTTGGGATCTTTGCTAACTTTAATGGGTATGCAATGCCTGACGGATTTGATGGACATCTCGGAGGAGACTCATTTGACTTAATAGGTCAAACACTATTAGGTCTTACATATAAATTCCCTACTGATGTATGGCAAGGTCCAACAAGCTACACGCCACCAGCAGAGAAGGATGATATGAATGATGAGCTGAATAGAATCAGAGCAGAATTGATGAGAGAAATGAGTGGTATGGTTGACTTACAACCAGAGATTGACCGCCTAAGAGCACAACTAGCTGCACTTAATAGACAACCTGAACAAGAAATCATCGAGGAGCAACCTGTTAAACAAAGCTATTTCCACCCTAATCCAATTCACTTTGCGATTAATAGAACAGACATCGATGCTGCAGGCTGGAATGTTATTGAGGAAATTGCCGCTTACATGCAACGTAATCCTGATGCTACTGTTATTGTTACAGGATATGCTGATAAAGATACTGGTACAGATTCAATCAACCTTAGATTGTCTAAAGAGCGTTCTAAGAACGTAGCTGATGCTCTAGTCTATAGATATCACATTGATCAAGGTAGAGTTGCTATAAACTGGGAAGGTGATTCAGAACAACCATTTGGACTTAATTCACTTAACCGTGCAGTACTATTCTATATCGAATTCAACAGATAATCGGTGAGAATAAATCAATTATAAAAAAGGAGCTGACAATCTAAACTGTCAGCTCCTTTTTTATTTCAGCCATATTTAATTCACAACAAATTAATGCCTATATTTAACTACAATTAAATAACAATTAGAATAATACTATGCCATTAAAACATGTAAAAGAACTAAAACTTGCTGTACTAATAGATGCAGATAATGTTCCATATTCAAATATAAAAGGGATGTTAGACGAAATTAGTAAAATAGGGATTCCATCTATTAAGCGCATATATGGAGATTGGACCAAGCCAACGGTCTCAGGCTGGAAACAACCCCTATTGGAACATGCTATTATTCCGATTCAACAATATAGCTATACACAAGGTAAAAATGCTACAGATGCAGCAATGATTATAGATGCAATGGATATTTTGCATAATAAGGATGTGGATGGTTTTTGCTTGGTCTCTAGCGATAGTGATTTCACAAGGTTAGCAACTCGTCTCAGAGAATCAGGAATGCTAGTTGTGGGCATGGGAGAACGTAAAACACCTCGTCCATTTATTGTCGCTTGCGATAAGTTTATTTATATAGAAATAATCGCAGACAAGGTAGATAAAGAACAGAATCAGACAGAGGAGATAAACAAGAGTGTTATAAAGCTACTAACAACTACGACTCAAGAATTATATGATGATGGTGGCTGGTCATCTTTGGCTAGTGTAGGTAGTCTCCTAAATAAGAAACAACCTGACTTCGATCCCCGGAATTATGGTTTCCCAAAACTCACGCCATTAATTAAATCGCTAGACAAATACTTTGAAATAGATACAAGAGCTTCGGAAGGTAATCCTCAAGTCAAACACATTTATGTACGAGCAAAGAATGATTAAAAAAAGGCGAGATACTTTAATTGTATCTCGCCTTATTTTTATATTATAAACAATTCTTACTCTATTGCCAGCTCTACATTAACAATTCTACTTGACGTTATTTTCTCTTCTTTGGCTATTACTCCTATCTGAGAAAACTTCAAAATATCATTACTATTTGCCAACAAACGATATTTACCCTCAGTGTTTGTAATAGTAGATTTAGAACTTCCGATAGCATTAACGATGACACCTACCATAGGCTCACCAAACTCATCCACCACAAATCCTCTTACAGGCTTCAATACTTCAGTGTTGCATGCTAGACCTTCAGCAGCAATCTCTATTTTGCCTTTCTCTTTTGGTCCCTTTGCATCAACATTTTGAAATACTAAAATTAACAATACTGAAAGTAGTGTTGCTTTTATTATATGTGATTTTGAATAGGTATGTGTCATCAAAATTATTTCTTTCTATTTCATTATTTATATTAACGAACTACAAATATAAGCATTTTATTTAAGATGTGATTCATTGACAATACATAATTATGTTAAAAGACCATTAGGCTGTCTTTTTGACTCTTATATTAGAAGCAAAAAATAATGCAAGACTACGTATTTGTAACCTTGCATTATTTATGAAATAAAACGAATTTTATTTTATTCTAGCCCCTGACGTTGCTTCTGCGCTAATTTTTTTAGGTTTACCCCAATAATTTATTATCGCCTTATAAGTAGCTGTAGCAGCCATAAACTCTTTCACTGTCAATCCAATAACAGCAGATGTTGTAGCTACAACATTAGCTCTTTGAATTTGAAAAGCTTTCATCCTCAGTTCTGAATTAGATGTAGCAGA
>JASLEN010000125.1 GCA_030151105.1 Dysgonomonas sp. | reverse complement strand
GCAAAAAGAAAAATAACAGTAGAAGAAGAGTTGCAATTCGACTACGATGATGTAAAGCATACGAAATACTTAATCAGGTTTAAATAATATAATCATGGCTAAAAAAGAGATTATAAGTCTAATTGATACATTCTCAGAATTTAAAGAACTCAAAAATATTGATCGTTCTACAATGATCGAAGTTTTGGAAGATTCTTTCAGAAATGTGATCGCTAAAATGTTTGGTTCAACTGATAATTACGATGTGATTATCAATCCAGACAAAGGAGACTTGGAAATTTGGAGAAATCGTACAATTGTAAACGATGATGAATTTGAGGATGAGAACACTCAAATTACTTTAGCCGAAGCTAAGAAATTGGGAGACGATTTTGAAGTGGGAGAAGATGTTACGGACGAAGTTTTCTTTGAAGACTTTGGGCGTCGTGCTATCTTGAACCTGCGTCAGACTTTGACTTCGAAGATTCTTGAACTTCAAAAAGAAGTGTTGTTTCAAAGATACTCTGAGAAAGTAGGAGAAATAGTGTCGGGTGAGGTTTATCAAATCTGGAAAAAAGAAATTCTTTTGTTAGATGATGAGCAAGAAGAACTTCTATTGCCTAAAACTGACCAGATACCAAGAGACTTTTTCCGCAAGGGTGAGCATGTGCGTGCTGTTGTAGAAAGAGTTGATAATAAGAATAATAATCCTAAAATTATATTGTCTAGAACTTCTCCTGTATTCTTGGAGAGATTGTTGGAAATAGAAGTTCCAGAGATTAATGATGGATTGATTACTATAAAAAATATTGCACGTATTCCTGGTGAAAGAGCAAAAGTTGCTGTGGAATCGTATGACGAGCGTATTGACCCCGTAGGAGCTTGTGTGGGAATGAAAGGTTCTCGTATCCATGGGATTGTACGTGAGTTGAGAAACGAAAATATTGACATCATCAACTATACTCCAAATATTAATCTATACATCCAGCGTGCGCTAAGCCCTGCTAAAATAACTTCGGTGAAAATCAATGAAGAAGAAAAACGTGCAGAGGTATTGTTGCGTCCAGAGGAAGTCTCGCTTGCTATTGGTAAGGGGGGGTTCAATATCAAATTGGCTAGTATGCTGACTGGATATACGATAGATGTATATCGTGATATTGACGATTTTGATGAAGAAGATATCTATCTTGATGAATTTAGCGACGAAATCGAAAGCTGGGTGATAGATCAATTGAAGAAAATAGGTTGTGTGACAGCTAAGAATGTACTTGCTGCTGATCGTGACAAACTGATACAAGAAGCAGACCTTGAAGAAGCTACGGTGGATGAGGTATTGGCTATCTTGCGTGCTGAGTTTGAAGACGAAGAATAAAAGCATTTGGTTATTAAGTGATTTCTTAATACTTTTGTACGATTATAAGACCAAAGTAGAATAACCTTGGGCAAATATTAGAGGCTCATAAAATTAAGGTCGCTGTCATTTTTTAGAATTAAAAAAAATATATGTCTGTAAGATTAATACAAGTATCCAAAGATTTGAATGTGGGAATTAACAGTTTAGTTGAATTCTTACAGAAAGAGGGTGTGGATGTAAAATCAAACCCTAATGCCAAAATTGACAGCGAAAAACATGAGATGCTCATAAAGGAATTCGGTAAAGCTTCGGACTTGGAGGCTTTTAGAAAGGGCAAAAAAGTAGTTAAGGCTGAAAAAGAAGAGCCTGTTGCAAAACCAGAAGTTGTTGAAGAACCTAAAAAGGTTGAACAACCAAAACCAGAAGTGATTAAACCAGAAGTGCCAGAGTCGATTAAGCCTCAGGTACAAGTGGTTGATAAAATAGATTTGGATGCTTTGAATAGACCTAAAAAGGTAGAGAAAGTAATACCAGTTGAAAAACCTGCTCCAAAAGTAGAAACACCAGCGCCTGTGAAAAAGGAAGAAGTGAAAGTAGAACCTAAAAAGGTAGTAGTGGAGCAACCTAAAAAGGTAGAGAAAGTAATAGAAAAGAAAGTAGTTGAGCCCGTTGTGAAACCAGCTGCAGTAGAGGAGAAAAAAGAAGACGAAGATGATGGATTATTCAGACTTCGTGATTCTAGTATCGAATCAAATATTGTAGTAAAAGGTACAATTGACTTGAGTGCTATCAACGATAGAACACGTCCTGCTAAAAAGAGCAAATCTGAAAGAAAGAAAGAACGTGACCAAAGAGATCAACAAGATTCTCGTAAGGTGAAGGACTCTAACATCAAACTTCTGAAGAAAGATGCGGAGACTCAAAATAAAGAAGATTCTAGCGACGATACACGTAAGAAACGTAGTCGAATCAAACGTGGTCGTGTAGATATTGAAAAAGGGGCTGCTCAAGCTGATGGACAACAACGTAAAAGAACTCCTTCTTCTGGACCACGAAAGTCTTTGAATAAAGCTGCTGTGAGTGAAGAGGATGTTCAAAAACAAATAAAAGAAACTCTTGCTCGTCTTACTGATAATAAACGTGGACGAAACAAGGGAGCTCGCCATAGACGAGACAAACGTGATGCTCAATCGCAAAGACAACAAGAGGAGCAAAAACTGCAAGAGCGTGAAAACATGACTCTGAAAATAACAGAGTTTGTGACTGCAAATGATCTTGCAAACATGATGGATATCCCTGTAATTGAGGTTATCCAAACATGTATGAGTATCGGGATAATGGTTTCTATTAACCAACGTTTGGATGCTGAGACAATCAATATTGTTGCGGAAGAGTTCGGTTTCAAAACCGAATATGTGAGTGCCGAAGTTATTGAAGCAATTGCAGAGGAGGTGGATGCTGAAGAAGATCTAGAACCTCGTGCTCCAATTGTGACAGTAATGGGTCACGTTGACCATGGTAAAACTTCATTGCTGGATAAAGTGCGTCAAGCAAACGTTATCGCAGGTGAAGCGGGAGGTATTACTCAACATATTGGTGCTTATAATGTTAAGCTGAAATCTGGAAGAAGAATAACATTCCTTGATACTCCAGGACACGAGGCGTTTACAGCGATGCGTGCACGTGGAGCACAAGTAACAGATATTGCAATTATTATTGTTGCTGCGGATGATAATGTCATGCCACAAACAATAGAGGCTATCAACCATGCTTCGGCAGCGGGAGTGCCTATCGTATTTGCAATCAATAAAATAGATAAACCATCTGCTAACCCAGATAAGATCAAAGAAGCTTTGGCTGCTATGAATTATCTAGTGGAAGAGTGGGGAGGAAAATATCAGTCGCAAGATATTTCTGCAAAACAAGGCTTGGGAGTGGATGAACTACTCGAAAAAGTGTTGCTTGAAGCAGATATCTTAGACTTGAAAGCTAATCCGAATAGAAGAGCTGTAGGTTCGATTGTAGAGTCATCGCTTGATAAGGGTAGAGGATATACTTCAACTGTACTAGTACAAAATGGTACGCTTCGTGTTGGAGACGTAATTTTGGCTGGAACATCATTCGGACGTGTACGTGCTATGTTTAACGAGCGTAATCAGAATGTAGAATCTGCTGCGCCATCTGCACCAGTTCAAATCTTAGGATTGAATGGAGCACCACAAGCGGGAGACTCTATCCACGTTCTAGAAACAGAACAAGAGGCTAGAGAGATCTCAAGCAAGCGTGAGCAATTGCAACGTGAGCAAGGGTTGCGTACTCAGAAAATATTGACGCTAGACGATATAGGACGTCGTATCGCTATTGGAAACTTCCAACAGTTGAATCTGATTGTGAAAGGAGATATGGACGGTTCTGTAGAAGCACTATCAGACTCGCTGATACAACTTTCTACCGAAGAAATTCAATTGAATGTTATCCATAAAGGTGTTGGACAAATATCGGAGTCGGATGTTACGTTAGCAACTGCTTCAGATGCTATTATCGTAGGATTCCAGGTTCGTCCTTCAGTTCAAGCTCGTAGATTGGCTGAGAATGAGGGGATTGATATTCGTCTGTACTCAATTATTTACGACGCTATTGAAGAAATCAAGTCTGCGATGGAAGGTATGTTGTCTCCTGAAATTAGAGAGGAACTTACTGGATATGTGGAAGTACGTGAAGTCTTTAAAATAACAAAAGTTGGTACTGTTGCAGGATGTATGGTTAAGGAAGGTAAGCTGAAACGAGCTAACAAAATTCGCCTTATCCGTGACGGAATTGTAATCTATTCTGGTGAGCTAGGTTCATTGAAACGATTCAAAGACGATGTGAAAGAAGTATCTGCAGGATTTGAGTGTGGATTGAATATTCATAACTATAACGACATAAAAGTGGGTGACGTTATTGAGCCATTCGAAGAAATAGAAATCAAGAAAAAACTATAATTCGGTTCTGTAATAACACCAAATTAAATATAACCTAAGAAAACCAATTGATAGTTGTTGACAAGACATTTACCTTGAAGAGTCGGTGGTGTTAACCCGCCACCGAAACACACAGCTATCAACTTGGATATAGGTTTACTCGAAAATCTATTCATTATAAAGTGCTTTGTGAGATGAGAAATAAAATATACATTATCTTTTTTATCCTTTCTTTCGCTTTTGGAGGAAGTGCACTTGCTCAAACAGCTTCCCAAATTGCGTTTGTAAACTCAGATGAGTTACTAGAGGCTATTCCTGATAAGAAGAAGGCTAGTGATGAAGTGAATGAGTTGAATAGAAAGTATAAAGACGAATTGCAGTTGATGCAAAACGACTACAATAAAAAATATTCTGATTTTGTATCCTATCAAACGTCTATGGCAGAGAATATTCGTCTCCGCCGTATGCAAGAACTCTATGAGCTTGAGCAACATATCAATGCTTTTATGGAAGTTGCACAAGAGGATGTTTTGAATAGAGAAAAGGAATTACTAAAACCATTGCGAGCAAAAATAAAGGATGCTATCTATCAAGTAGGTGTTGAAGGAGGGTTCATTTGTATCTATGATTTGGCCAATCCTTCTATACTTTTTGTTACTCCAGATGCAGTGGATATTACCAATCTTGTAAAGCCAAGATTGGGCATCAAATAATTTAGACAAAGATGTTGAAACCCGGTCCAATAGGAGTTTTTGATTCTGGATATGGAGGTCTGACTATCTTATCTGAATTCCAAAAGTTATTGCCCCAGTACGATTACTGCTACTTGGGAGACAATTCGAGAGCACCGTATGGTACTCGTTCCTATGATATTATCTATAAATTTACGAAGCAAGCTGTTGAAGAGTTATTTGCTAGGGGTTGCAATCTTGTAATTCTGGCGTGCAATACTGCTTCTGCAAATGCTTTGCGTACGATTCAGCAAAATGATTTACCTATAATTGCTCCCGATAAGAGGGTTTTAGGAGTAATTAGACCTACTGCTGAAATTGTTGGGAAAATTAGTAAAACCAAGCATATTGCCATTGTGGGTACACCTGGAACTATTAAGTCGGGAACATATCCAAGTGAGATTAATGAGCTCTTTCCAGAAGTGAAAGTATTGAGCGAAGCTTGTCCAATGTGGGTTCCTCTTGTCGAGAATCTCGAATTCAATAAGCCTGGAGCAGATTACTTTATAAAACAGCACCTAAATCGAGTTTTTACAAAAGATTTATCTATTGATACTCTAGTGCTTGGGTGCACACACTATCCACTACTGATTGATAAAATCAAACAATATTTGCCCTCTGGAGTGAATCTAATTTCGCAAGGTGAATATGTAGCACGTAGTCTCAAAGACTATTTGGCACGTCATCCAGAAATAGAGGAGGCGTGTACAAAAGGGGGTGATACTAACTACTTAACTACTGAGTCTTGGGAGAAATTCTCGGAAATGGGAGAAATCTTCATGAAAAAACCTATAACAGTAGAAAGAGTGACGTTAGGCTGACGTTAAGGGGAGGTTAAGGTTAAGCTAATCCGAGGTTAATTCTGTTATTATTTTCATTATAAATTTTAAAACACACTTTTCTCAATGCGAAAAATAATCCACATTGATATGGATGCTTTTTTTGCTTCTATCGAACAAAGGGATAACGAGGCATTTCGTGGCAAACCTTTGGCGGTGGGATATGCTGGGAATAGGGGTGTGGTAGCTGCTGCAAGCTACGAGGCTCGTCGCTATGGAGTGCGTTCTGCCATGTCGTCTAAGGTGGCGTTACGCAAGTGTCCGCATCTAATCTTTACTCATAGCCGTTTCAATGTATATGGGGAGGTATCTAACCAGATAATGGATATTTTTTTGGAATACACGGACTTAGTGGAGCCTCTTTCGTTGGATGAAGCTTTTTTAGATGTTACGAATAATCACAAAGGAATTGTGTCCGCTACTCAAATAGCGCAAGAAATCAAAGATAAAATCATAAAGGCAACTCAACTTACAGCATCCGCTGGAGTGTCTTACAATAAGTTTTTGGCTAAAATAGCCTCTGATGTAAATAAGCCTAATGGTATTTTTATAATTCGCCCCAAGCATGCAGAGCGATTTATAGAAGAATTGGCAATTGAAAAGTTTTTTGGAGTGGGTAAAGTCACAGCTAAACGGATGCATCAGCTGGGCATAAAAACGGGGTTTGATCTCAAGCAACGTAGCAAACAAGAATTGATGCTGCTCTTTGGTAAAGCGGGAGCTATGTATTATGAATATGCACGAGGTATTGATCAGCGTCCTGTTGACCCAAATAGAATACGAAAATCGGTTGGCGCTGAAAATACTTTCTTAGAAGATATTGATAATCTTCCTCAGCTTCTAATTGAATTGGAGAGCGTTGCCAAAGATGTGGCAAGGCGACTCGAAAAGTCAGGATTTGAAGGTAGAACAGTCACTTTAAAATTGCGCTATGCAGACTTTACGACATTGTCGAGAAGTAAGACTTATATGTCTGCTATTACGGGTTTTGATTTGTTGTTTGAAATAGGCAAAGAGCTCTTACAAAATATTGATATTTCACCCAAAATTAGATTGATTGGGATGTCAGTGAAAAATAGTGATGAA
>JASLEN010000120.1 GCA_030151105.1 Dysgonomonas sp. | reverse complement strand
TAGAAGATAATTTTAAATGTACTTTTCATAAACTCATTTTTTAATGTTACAAAATTATTACTAACTATTAATAAATGAGCAATTTGCAGACCGCCATAAACGGACAACTGAACGCCAAATCCCGCCAGCTTAACCCCTTTTTGGCTTTTTAGGGTTAGGGGGTACAGATGGGGTTAAGCAGTTTGTCTTTTAGTGGCTTTTTGTTGTCCTCCGCTGAGAGACAAAAAACCCTACAATACGCTGGTATTGTAGGGTTTGTCTTACTTTTGTCGCCATTTGGCTTTTGTTAAAAGTGGAGCTGGAGGGAGTCGAACCCTCGTCCAAACAAGGAATTAATTTGCTTTCTACATGCTTATCTTCGCCTTTATTGTAGGGAGTGAGCAAGACCGAAGCCACCAACTCAAACCTTAGTCTTTTAATTTCGGACAAATACCAAGACTTTATTCATCCTATCTCCGATTTATCTACACCACCTATTCAGCAAGCCTCGAAGCCACGGCCACTGGGTGATGTCTTGTCCTCGCATCTTATGCAAGAATTAAGCCATATCTACTATGATTCGATTAGGCAGCAAGAGCGTAATTTCTTTCGCCAGTTAAAATTGTTGACGTCTGAGATTATAGTGCTAGCCGACTACGCACTGCATGCTTACAAACCACTTCATCTCGCTGTCAAATCCAGTCAGCCCCATTGGTCTAATTCCTGTCTGATATACAACGCCTCAATATCAAACTTAGATATTGAATAATAAACAAAGGTGAAAGTTTGTCTAAATAATATCTAGTGCAAAGATAAGCCTTTTTTTAGTATAGATACCAAGCGCAATGGAAATTATTGCAAGTTACTAATTAATGATTCTAATATATTAAACAATATTACTAGAATAGTCATTAACTGAGAATGACAAAGAATATCCTCAAGCTTTGCTGAGGTTATTACCCTCTCCACTTCCCACTTACATTTCAGGTATCTCCTAAGATCGTGTGTAAGTATAACTATACATCAGTCGTTTAATCCCTAAAAGTTGCTTTTCTATCTATTATATTATTTTTTACTTGTATCAAATATAGTAAGAACTGCAGCATGATCTGATGCCCACACATCATCAATCTCTTGCGAAGTTCGTATTATTTTGGATGAGATAGCCTCAATATCATCCCCCGTATAGTAGATATAATCTATTCTCGAATTTTGCAGCTGCCCAAAGATGACAGCAAAAGTACCTCCTTGATATGCAACTTCATCTGGATTCATTTCTCTAAAACTGTCTTTATACCCTTCTTCAATGAAGTATCTAGAAACAGGGAAGTTTACCAATCCATAATCATTGTGCAAGTGTTTGGCTCGTTCTGTCCAATCTAAATGGCTACCTGTATTAAAGCCACCTCCAAAAATAATTGGCATGCCTTTATATTCTTTGTTTGGCTTAATATCGTTCTCCATCATTTTTTTTGCATCTACCAAGGCTAATATCGAATCTTCGACAACCCACAAATTAGTATCCAGTCCACCATTTGGATATATACATGTATATTCAGGACGGTAGGCATAGCGCAACCAACAAGCATTAACCAATATACGTCTATCATTAGGTAATGAAACTACAGCTGGATTGGATTTGAACGATTCGGTAGGTACAATCTGAGACATAGGATAGCGACTCAATAGAGCCAAGTTATCTTTGGACGACTTGGTGATTAGGTTGAATCCAATAGATGAAGCAATGCTATCTTGCGCACCATAACCCTCTTGCATCGTAACGATGTCAGCATTGGTAGCTTGTATCAAATCAATAATACGTTTTCGACCTTGATGCTTGCCCAAGTGAACGCCTCCATGCCATATATTCCATTGCAAAACTTTGAGAATATTTAGGTTTTCGCTACTATTTTGTGTCACCTTTTGTTTTACAAAATCATTGTCATACTTGGCGGTATGTTCAACTCCATCTAGTTTGAATGATGAAAGTGAGGCATGGATCGTATTATTTACAGCTGCATTGTCTTTGATATCAAATGTTACCAAGAAATAATTAATCCCTTGCGAAAGATAAGTATTGTCTGTTGAATCGATTGTAAATGTTAGTTTGTTTTCAGGATAAATACCTGTGCCACAAATTTCAATTTTATTTTCGGAGGAAGGATATTTCCCTGTGCGATAAAGATGAACCTTAGAAATATCGGACAATGAGGTGTTTTGCGATAAATTGAGTTCAAGACTCGTCAATTGCAATGGCTTCTCATTACCATTTACAGCAATTCTCAATTTCAGTATCTGGCAATCATTAGCTCCTCTATCTACATCCCACTCACTATTGATGACTGTTGCATCAAAAATATTTTGAGTACCATTGTAAGTTTCAAATAAAGTATTATTATTTTTTACTGCATAAGACATTGGTGCTGATCCGTAAAAGTCTAATCTACCATTACGTGCATGATAAGACTGAAGCCCTTTTGCTGCCCAGTTTATTGACAACTCATCCTTAAAGTCGTCAAAAGGATAATATGCTATCAAATCATCGAAATGTGGGTGCTTGGCTGCAAGTGACTTACCTTTCCATTGGTTAAGTGTTTCTTGTGATAAGCAACTATTCCAAACCCTTACCTCATCTATTAAGCCTCCAAATGTCTGTCCCTTTTCATTAGAGCCTATAGCTCCTGGAAGTATTGCCATAGCAGTGTCTGCCCAAGCTACCAACTCTCCATCAAGATATAGCGAAGTTTTATGCCCATTAGAGCTAGCAGCTACGTGATGCCAAGAATCGTCTAATACTATTTTACTTTCGATGTTTGCACCTCTACAATATAATTTCCCTTTTTTGAGTACCAATGGTAAATTGTCACAAAAATCAAATGTGCTATATTCTCCTCCTCCAATAATAACTTCAATATCTTTCCAATTGGTATCATCTCCTTTTATCCAAGTCTCTAAAGTCCATGCTCCTTCTATTACTCTGATACCTGTTTTGATCTCATTATCATTGCCATCCATACTTACCGCTAGATTGGATAAATGATATTCTAGTGTTTCAGAACTATCTACCTGAGCAAATAAAGGATAAGATAAAAAGGGAAGTAATAATAGTATAACAATTGTTTTTTTCATCGTTGTCATTTGTTCTATTTTTATTAGCAGTGTGCTAGTATTACTCTATTGCTAATTCAAACTGATCGAAACTCTCAGTTCTCCAAGCATATTGAGCAGTGGTAGGCGAAATTGCAAAAAAAGGAGAAAATGTTCGTACTTGTATTGTCTTACCGTCTGGTAAAAACTCTAGTATTCGAAGCCATCCATCACCACCATTACCATGCCATCCTCCACCTGCAGTTTGAGCGTTAAACATCATTTGAGGAATTTTTTTACCCGCCGCATTTTCATCCACTCTATATCCTACTTGTTTGTCGAAGTTTCCGACATCACCAGCATGACCGCAAATCAGCATACAAATGTTAGATGAGGGCTTGATTAACTTCTCCCAAATAGTTTTCCCATAATTTGCAGGCGACACTTTATAGTTTTCCTTTTCAAAGATAGTTCCATCATACTCCATATAGGAGTGAGTGAGCAAGATAACCTTGTGATGTTTATATTTAGAACTTTCAGAAAGATTTCTAGCCCATTCAATAGCCTCGTCTCTAGGAGCAAACTCAAGTGATATAACAAGAATATCTCCCCAAGTTTCAGTTTTGAATTCATAAGCGGCATTTTCTAAAGTTGCTCTATTTTGCCAATTGTAACCAACATTGACAAGAACACCTCTATTGCTCGAATTTCTTTCTGCTGGAAAGTATTCAGGAAATTGAGTCAATCTATTCTCTGCTTTTTGATATCCATAGTCATGATTACCTGTACAAAGGATATAAGGAATTTTGCCATCCAATCGTTCAAATGCCTTAGATGCACTTTGCCATTGCTCTGTTCCTGTTTGATTGCCATTAATACCATCAGGTACAGGCCATTCATTTTGCTCTACCAAGTCACCTGTGCAAATGACTGACTTCATGTTGAGAGCATTTACGTTGTTGGCGACCCATGCAGTCATCAGGTCGAAGATCGGTTGATTGGTATCAA
Organism: Dysgonomonas sp.; assembly: GCA_030151105.1. Lineage (GTDB taxonomy): Bacteria > Bacteroidota > Bacteroidia > Bacteroidales > Dysgonomonadaceae > Dysgonomonas. The sequence continues at coordinate 1,531 of JASLEN010000120.1, read as the reverse complement.
ATTTCACATAGCTCTGTGGGTCTGGCAACAGTATCATCGAAAACGATTCTTTGTTGCTCAATTCTACTTTAATTGGTTGTTCTTGTGCTTTTACATTGGAAACTAAGCTCCATAAAACCAAAGTCAAAAAAACATACGTTAGTTTCATCTTATTCATTAATTTAAGGATTAAAAAATTGGCGAAATTCGCCTTGTAATCTATATTTTACTCTATGTGCTTGTTAGTATTATAAATAAATGGGAATAGCCATAACAAGCCATAATACAATTTACCTTTTATATTCAAGAAATCTAATAACCGAGCAATAAAAATTTGTTCATTAGAATTCCTTATCTCTGATAGTAGTACTATATCTGCATCAATTTACTGAATAATGCTTATTAAACCTACAGATAGAACCAAGCAACAAGCGGGAATGGGAGGTATGGAAATTCCAGAAATGGACTTCAAAGGAGCAAAAAAACTAGCGAATCTGTATAAGCTAATTCCATCCGATTTCAAATACTTGAAGCACCAAAGACGTTGAATGAAAAAATTATTTACATATATATACTTTTCGCTCTTAACATATTGAGTAACTATACAAAATCGCGTTATGGCAGTACAAATGAATCAATAACATAAGGCGTGGGATATTTTAGCAAAAACAGTTTATGTACGCTATAAAAGTAGCCAAAGAGGGTTATGAGAAATATGTAAAATAATAAAAAAAGGTGTGTCAACATAGTTCTGACACACCTTTATATTATTGAAATAATTAATAATCTCTTACACATTGTCTATCTTTTATCCTTATACTTTAAAAACTCTAGCATTCATTTAGAGGTGAAGTCTAAGTTTATTATATAGACATAGGATAAAGGGGCATACGTGTTGCTCTATGAAAAATATAGAACTGGTTTACTTGCATTTTTAAATCAAATACAATTTCTTTAGTTTGATAGTCAACTTCTATAATTCGACCACCACCTTGTCCTAATTGGTTATGCCCTTTGAATCCAATAGCACCAGATGCAAACAGCACATTGTCTTTTTGATGAAGATACTGCACCGATGACACAATAGATGAATATCCATCAATCCCTAGCTGCTTACCAAACTCCCATGTTTGCACCACTGTTTTGTCTGCTTCGTTGATCTTATACTCTACAGCTCGACTATAACCTTGTTGCGACTGATCTGAGAAGTGGCGGTAGTACCCGTTGTCAAATAACAGCACCCTATTTTTGTCCACAATGTATGGACAATGTGGTCCCCATGCCCAATCAAAATCAGAACTCGACTTATATCCTTGCTGTATATCTGCATCTAGTTTTGTTCCAGTACTTGTTATTGCATCCAACAAAGCTGATCGTTTAGATGACCATCCTTTGTGCGGCGATAATATCCATTTAGTATTGTTCTTCCAATCTACTTTTACCACACCTTGATAACGATGTGAGGTGATTATGGAATGATCATGTTCTGAGTAAGCAATACCGTTTTGATGCGCCCAATCGGCAGTTGTGTATTTATCTGTAAAATCGGCAC
>JASLEN010000011.1 GCA_030151105.1 Dysgonomonas sp. | reverse complement strand
TCTATCATTGGCTTATCCTTGCAAGAAACACGTTTTTCAGAGAAACTGACGGTTTTTGAAACACTTCGCCTATTTGCTAGTTTCTTCAAACTTGGCGAAAAACGAGTTAACGAAGTTATCGAATTAACAGGTCTGGAAAGTAAACGCAAGTCAATGACAGGAGGTTTGTCTGGTGGACAACGACAACGCCTAGCACTTGGTGTTGCATTGCTAAACAATCCTGAAATTCTATTTTTGGATGAACCAACTACAGGGCTAGACCCACACTCGAGACTAGACCTTTGGAATATTCTGAAAGAATTGAAAGACAAAGGAGAAACGACGCTTATCCTCACCACTCACTATATGGAAGAGGCAGAATCGCTTTGCGATCGTATCATCATCATCGACGAGGGGCAAGTGATAAAAGAGGGCAAGTTGGAAGACTTGTTGGATGAAAATTCTCGCAACCTAGACGAATTATTTATCAATCTCACAGGAAAAGCTCTTCGTGAGAATGGAAATATTGTACTGTAACATAAACGATTTCAATAATAATGTTAGAATCAATCAAAAACAATCAATTATATCAGCTCTTCAAAACACAGCTCTTGCTGACAATTCGTGAGCCAGAAGTTTTGTTTTGGGGAATGATTTTCCCTGTGCTCATTTCCATTGGCTTGGGCTTGGCTTTTACACAGCAAGCCGAATCTAAGTTTAATATTATTCTGGTTGAGAAAAATCAGACCAATTTAGATTCTCTTCTTAATATTTATGGTACAGATGCAGAGAGTAAAGGTCTTGCTGTCAAAAATTGGACAATTAGTAATAAAACATTAGGCAATACCACCTTCAAATTTACTGAAAGTGACTGGAATTCAGCTATCATCTCTTTGAAGAGAGGCGAAGCAGATGTAGTCGTTACAGATTCGTTGGGCAAAGCTGTCTATCATTTCGACCCGCTAAATACCCAATCACAATTGGCATACATGAAGCTTTCGGCAGTGATGCAATCGCCTGCGTCTAGCACAGATGCGGACAGCACGGATATAGAGCCTTTGACACTGAAAGGTGTGCGATATATAGACTTTCTCATTCCTGGATTAATTGCTTTTGGATTGATGAGTTCTATTATGTGGGGTGTGAGTTATACGCTTATAGAACAACGATCGAAAAAGCTATTGAGACGAATGATTGCTACTCCAATGAAGAAATCGAATTTCTTATTTGCACTCATGTTTGTTCGTATCTTGATGAATGTTGTTGAATCTGTAGTCCTATTTTTCTTTGCATGGTTGATATTTGATATTCATATTCAGGGAAATATTGGGGCTTTGGTTGTGCTATTCCTAGCTGGTAATATTGCCTTCACGGGAGTTGCCATTTTGGTAGCTTCTCGCACCTCTAAAACTGAAGTTGGCTCGGGATTGATCAATGCAGTGCAAATGCCTATGATGTTGCTATCGGGTATTTTCTTTAGTTATCACAATTTCCCTGAATGGAGCATTGGATTCATTAAGCTATTGCCTTTGACAGCTTTAACTGATGGTATCCGAAGCATTTTTAACGAAGGTGCAGGGTGGATAGAAGTCCTCTATCCAACAAGTATATTATCTGTATTCGGAATTATCTGCTTTGTAGTTGGAGCTAAGATGTTTAAGTGGGATTGAGAGAATAGAGTATTAATTTATTTAGTCTTAAAAAAACAAAAATGGAGAGTATTGATGATTTCTATATTGAGTTAGAAGAGCCTCAACAGGGATGTCTGCTAGCTTTGAGAAGTATTATCTTGAAGCAAGACAAGGATATGACAGAAACGAGGAAATATGGAATGCCTTGTTTTTGTTACAAAAAGAAAATTGTATGCTACCTATGGATAGATAGGAAAACCGAAGAACCATATATCCTTTTTACGGAAGGAAACAAATTAGATTTTCCAGAACTTGAAAAAGGGAGTCGCACTCGCATGAAAATACTAAGAGTCACTCCAAATGAGGATTTACCAATACTTTTGATTGAAGAGATATTACAAAAGGCATTAAGTTTGTATCAAGAATAAAATATATAAAATATTGAATATCAATTCTTGGCAATGGAAAATAAAATAAGCGAAATCAACAACCCCATAGAGTTTCAGAAGAAATACCTTACTGAAACTGATGTCTTATTTTGTCCATTTTGTTTCGATTCATCCAAAGATAATCCAACAAGTTTTCTTCAAGTAGCACCATTAGAGGCAATACGAAACTTGCATAAACACAAATCATTTGGAGGAGTTCGTCGCAAGTTCTACACAGCCGTATTGCTAACATCAGGCATGACAAAAGAAACTATTGGTGATAGGTCTTATATCTTTGAAAGCTGTTCTCTCTTTCATAGAATAATGATAATGATTTATAAATCAATTACTTGTCTAAGCAAAGCTCTTAAGTAGAAACTATAGAAAATTATAAACTTTAAGAAAAAGATTTACGAGTTAGCAAAACTTTTACTTACAAAGAAATAATAGGATGAAAAATAAATTTTCTTCTTTGTTAGTTATGGTGTCCAAAATAATTTGTATGTTTATAGTTCGAATGTAAACGCATACAACTAACAAATAGAGACTTAAAAATATATAGTCTTATACTTAATTAACACACTGACAAAATATTACTTTCAGGCTTATATTATTTTGTTGGCAATTACTCACACAATTTGCATAATTATATCATTTAGCATGAAATCAAACGAACTTATAAAAAGGTACCAAGTACTATACAAAAGTGGAGTTGAAACAGTTGTTTTTCTAGGCTTGGCCAAAGAAAGCGATTTTATAGGCTGTTCGGATGATGAAATTCTTGCGTCCGAGGCTGAAGATGGCTTGGACTATCCTGCATCAATTTGTGCCTATTTGCAGACATTTGGAGTCTTCTGTAATATGCAAGATCATGATTATAATATTGGCACTAAATTTAGCCGATTCAAGATAACTAGAGAGTTAATCTCCATGAAAAGGGGGTGGACAAATAGTAAGACTATGAAAGACTTTCTTAAAGAACAGGATTTTAGAGTTAATTTTGAGGAGTTTAATCCTATTGAGGGAGAATATACTCCTAGGTTGTCTGAAATAATGAACCTAGATAAGATTAATATTTTTTTAGTTGAGCTCAATACTAATATTTATCACTTCTATGATAGCTCAAGTGACAACCCTGAAATATTTTACTATGTATATAACAAAGGTGTTGTGTCTAACTTCGTATCCGTAACTGATACCTATCGTAGATCTATTTTTTATCTGATTTGTAAATATGCGCCATATGGTTATAAATATCAGAGTCTAATAAATAGAGACACTCCCAAGGTTTTGTTTGAAACTCCTTGTCCTCCTGAAAAAGAGTGGTTGAGATTTTATTCAGAATGGTTTCAGAATTCAACTTTTCAAAAAAA
>JASLEN010000072.1 GCA_030151105.1 Dysgonomonas sp. | reverse complement strand
TCACAATTGGAGCCTAATTATTATGAGTATTTGATGAAAAAAGAATCTGAAGGAGGTAAGATTCTTTCTGGAAATTATGAAAGAAATATGGAAGCAATGACTGCGGTTATTGCTCAAGGTCCATTTGGAAATTGGAGAACTAATTTTGTGATCAGTGATTTGAATAAGGACTTTATGATGCTTACTCAGGATTTAGACTCTGACGATCTTTATATATTATATTATCTCTATTTTGGGGGAGGACGTAAATTTGACCCTAGAATAAAAGCGAGAATGGTAACTAAAGCTTGGAAACGTAAATAATTACAGCTATTTTTTGTTTCTCTAAAATAGATTTGTTACTTTTGCCCTCTGATTGCTGATAGGCTAAGAAGTAACTATATAAATAAGTTCGCCTCAAGCACATAACCTGTAAATAAAAAACAGATGTACGTAATTGTAGATATGCAAGGACAACAAATGAAGGTTCAAAAAGACCAAAAGTTGTTTGTGCACAGAATCAATGCAGAGCAAGGTGCTCAAGTAGAGTTCGACAAAGTATTACTTGTTGACAATGATGGAAAAGTAACTATTGGAGCTCCAGCAGTAGAAGGTGCAAAAGTAGTAGTAGAGGTGTTATCTCAAGTAAAAGGAGATAAAGTTCTAGTATTCCACAAGAAAAGAAGAAAAGGATATCGTAAATTGAACGGTCACCGTCAACAATTTACTGAAGTGTTAGTTAAAGAAATTATTGCTTAATCAGTTAAAAATAGAAGAAGATGGCACACAAAAAAGGTGTAGGTAGCTCGAAGAACGGCCGTGAATCGCATAGTAAACGATTGGGCGTAAAAGCATTTGGAGGAGAAACAGTAGTAGCTGGAAACATTATTGTTCGTCAAAGAGGAACGTCTCATCACCCAGGTGAAAACGTAGGTATGGGAAAAGATCACACATTATTTGCTTTGGTAGATGGACAAGTTGTTTTCCGTCGCAGAAGAGATAATAGATCATTTGTTTCTGTTATTCCTGCTGAAGCATAAGAAGAATTTATCTTCGTAATATACACGAGAGGTTTTGACGAAAGTCAAAGCCTCTCGTTTTTTTATAGCTTGATGACAGATTTTAATATAAGGTAATATTATAAGTGTTAAAATAGGATTTGAGCTAGTTTGTAGAGCTTATCGTAAGTCAGATTTGAGTATTTATTGACTACTTGAAGTGTCATTTTGAAATTTATTAGCGCCTCTGTGCTGTATATCTAGTCTATATTTGAGTGTGTACGTATCTTTTTGTGACAAAAAGATTATCTTTGTATAATTTAAGGTATTTATTTTTTATTAGGTGAATTTTGCTTAATTTTGTATATTAACAATCATATTGATTGCAAATCGATAAGATTGATGTCATAATGTTAAGTGAAAATATTTTTAACTAAGTAGTGTATTAAATGATGAAAAAATTAATCTTGATCTTATCCTGCTTGTTCTTGAGCATAGGATTGATCTATTCGCAAAACATCACAGTGAATGGTGTCGTTGTTGACGATGCGGGCATTGAGGTGATTGGAGCGTCAGTAGTCGTGAAGGGAACCACAACAGGTGTGGCTACTGATATTGATGGAAAATTTAGTTTGAATGTTCCATCCAATAGTACTTTGGTATTCTCACTAGTGGGAATGAAAAAAGTAGAAATGAAAGCTACTTCATCTATGAAAGTAGTGATGGAAAATGATGAAGCTCTCTTGGATGAGGTTGTTGTTACTGGATATGGTTCAGTTAAAAAAGCGAGTTTTACAGGTTCAGCATCTGTGTTATCAACAGATAAACTAGAGAATGTTCCAAGTGTGAGCCTTGAGGCTAAATTAGCAGGTGCTGCGGCAGGTGTTAAGTTAGGATCTTCAGCAGGACAACCTGGATCAGTGGAGTCGATACGTATCCGTGGTGCTGGTTCGGTAATGGCATCAAATGAGCCACTATATGTGATTGATGGTGTGCCAGTTTTGAGTGGAAACTCTAGTGAGTTCTCATACTCAGAGTCAGGAAATAGTATTTTGTCAACTATAAATACTAATGATATTGAAAATATTACAATTATTAAAGATGCAGGCGCAGCAGCCCTATATGGTTCTCGTGCAGCAAATGGGGTAATTGTGATAACTACAAAATCAGGTAAGGCTGGAAAAACAACAGTAAACTTAAGAGCAAACTGGGGATTCTCTGATATGGCTATCAATTATAGACCTACTTTGAAAGGAGATGCTAGAAGAGAGCTACTTCATCTTGGATTGGTGAATTATGCTAAGGATAATAATAATGCTGATCCAACTGCATTTGCAGATAGAAATATAGACACCTTTGCTGAGAAACCATGGAGCGGTTGGACAGATTGGAAAGATGTGTTATTTAGAACAGGAAGCCAAAGTAACTATGAGGCTACTATTCAAGGAGGAAATGATAAAATGTCGGTATTCTCTTCTTTGGCATACAATAAAATGGATGGTATTACAAAAGGTTCTGATTATAATCGTGTGACAGGTCGACTGAATGCGAGTTATAAGGGGATAGAAAATTTAGTTGTTAATTTTAATGGGACTTTCTCTAACACCAAGCAATCTTCATATGGTGAAGGAACCGGTTATTCTAGTCCTATTATGGCTATATCAATGACCACTTCTCCTCAAGATTACCCATATAATGAGGATGGTACTATAAACGTGACAAATAAATTTGAATCTTTTCCAAGACCTGTTGCAAATCCTTTGCAGTCTATGACATTGAATAGTGAAAAGAATGAGATGGATAGATTTTTAGGCTCAGTGAATGCTAGATATGATATCTATAATGGCTTATATGCATATCAAAATATTTCTTATGACTATTTGGGAACTGTAAGTAAAGTGTGGTGGCATCCAAAGTCTAATGATGGACTTACTGCTAATGGTAATTTCCAACGTTATAATGTGCGTAATGATAAATTAATTTCTCAAACACGTTTAGGATATAATAAAACTTTTGGGAAACATTCAATTGATGGATTGCTTGCCTATGAGGTTGAAAAATATAAATCGGATTATTTATATGGAGGAGGACAAGATTATCCAAATCCGAATAAACCAGAAATTGGAGCAGCTACCACTAAAAGATCAAGTAGTGGGTATGAGGAAAATAGAATGATTTCATATCTAGCATTTGCTAATTATAATTTTGATAATCGTTACTATTTAGGAGCTAGTTTAAGACGAGATGGGTCATCTAAATTTAGAAGATCTGATCGTTGGGGGGATTTTTGGTCTGTATCAGGATCATGGAGATTGTCTGACGAAAGCTTTGCTCAACAAATGAAAGATGTTGTTAATGATGCAAAAGTGAGAGTTTCATATGGTGTTAATGGTAACTTGCCATTGAGTAACTATGCATTCCTAGACTCTTATGCTTATGGATATATGTATAACGGGCAACAAGGTTCTGCACCTAGCCGTTTAGCTTATGAAGCTTTGACTTGGGAAGAAAATAAATCATTAAATATTGGATTGGATTTTTCATTATTTAATAGAATTGACTTTGTTGTAGATTGGTACACTCGAGATTCTGATAACTTGTTATTGCCATTCCAAATATCGCAAACAGCTGGATTTGGTACCATAACAATGAATAAAGGGAAAATTAATAATCAAGGAATTGAAGTAAGTGTTACTTCTAGAAATATTATCTCTAAAGATTTTAACTGGTCAACATCATTTAATATTGCGCACAATAGAAATGAATTGAAAAATATTGATGGAGAGTCTTTAGAAATGGCAGGGCTTGATGGAAGACTAAGACATGTTGTTGGTAAGCCATACAGTCAATTCTATTTGTATGAATATGCAGGTGTAGATCCTGATACAGGAAAAGAGTCTTTTTATAAAAATAAAGGAAATAATCCAAGAGAAACAACAACTAACGTAGGTGAGGCTAGTCGAATTATTGCTGACAAAGTTGATCCTCTTGTACAAGGAGGTATCACAAACAACTTCTCATATAAAGATTTTGATTTAGGATTTACCTTTACTTATAGCTTAGGAGGACATTTATATGATGGAGCCTCGGGCTGGATTGGTACTGATGGTGGATCTCTACACTATACAGGTAATATACCATCATATTACAAAGTGGAAGATATGTGGCAAAAACAAGGTGATAATGCTAAATTACCTCGTTATGTATATAATAATACTACTGCAACTTCTACAAGATGGGTAAGATCATCAGATCACCTTCGTTTGAAGAACGTTACGTTTGGATATAGCTTGCCAAAACAATTTGCAAAAAAAGCTGGTTTAGGTAAAGTTAGATTTTATGCATCTGCTGTAAATTTATTTACTATCAAATCTAAAGATCTAGCTGTAGATCCTGAAGTGCCTGTGGATTTAGCAGATGGAGTTAGAAGTTATGGAGTTGTGTTCTTCCAAACACCGCCATTAAGAACAGTTACATTTGGAGTAGATGTCACTTTCTAATATTTAAAAAGAGAGAATTATGGAAAAAAAGATATTTAATATAATAGCAGTAATTTTATTGTTGATTGCAGGCACGTCTTGTTCTGCAGGTTGGTTGGACTTAGAACCTAGTGACGAAGCAGGTGCAGATGAGGCTATTACATCTTATAAAGACGCAGATATTGCTCTTAATGGAGTGTATTATATGATAAAGGGAACTTCTACATATAGAGATTACTATGCTGCAACAATGGTATATTATGGTGATGTGAAGGCTGATGATATGCAAGCTACTAAGGCTAGTAATAGAACTTCAACAGCTTATGAAGCAAGGCATACAGCGACTACTAATGTTACCAATATGTGGAGTATTCCTTATA
>JASLEN010000057.1 GCA_030151105.1 Dysgonomonas sp. | reverse complement strand
GATATTGAACATTCCAAAAATTATTAAGCAAAAAGAATATCGAAAACTCGATTGCAAATCCAACCCCTCCAACTATGCCATATTTCATTAATTGTTTGAATGTGTTGCTTTTTGCCAAATCTATCACTCTTCTTATCATCATGCTCATCTTTTTCAAAATTTCAGAGTTTTGTAATGTATAAACGTGTAAATAAGAGGGCAAAGGTAATCTTTTTTTTTAGCTGTGAGAATATTATATCAGCTTTTTGCTGGTTACATTTGTAACGATATATATGGTAAATCCAATAATTATTCGTTATATTTGATATTACTATAAATCAAAATGTGAAAGAAAAAGAGATATGGACAACAATAAAGTAAGATTAATAGTACTTGGCTTTTCATTCAATCAAGCTCAATCTGCAACCTATGGATTAGTGTTGTCAGAGGAAGTTGGGCAAAGACGATTGATGGTGGTGGTGGGTGCACCAGAAGCTCAGTCTATTGCCTTTCGACTACAAAATGTTGTACCTCCACGTCCTCTTACCCACGATTTATTTAAGCCTATCCTCGATTCTTTTTTTATAGAGTTGCAAGAGATTGTGATTCATAAATTTTCTGAGGGAGTTTTTCACTCTAAGCTGATTTTGAAGCAAGAAGAGCATATTGTAGAAGTAGATTCTCGCACATCTGATGCGGTGGCTCTAGCGTTGAGAAACGATGCTCCTATCTATACAACGGAGGAAATAATGCAAGAACTTGCTGTTGTGATAGATGATTCCGTTTTGACAGAAGAGAATGAGGAGGATATGGATGAAGGCATTAGTACAATAAAAGATTTTTCATTGCTAAACACTGAGCAACTTCAAGATATGCTAAAAGATGCAGTGAAAGAAGAAGACTACGAACTGGCATCTCTACTTCGTGATGAAATAGGACGCAAGAGACAAGCAGGCGAAGAAGAGTGAAATAACTCCATAGAGCATTATCTCTAAAAAACCTAAATGTTTTTTATAAACAAGGAATTATCGCTAACTTGCGACCCCAATTCCAATATTGGATACGTTATCAATATAAACGAATCAAAAACTTTGAATGAATAGTTTTATCGCTCTAATCAAACGATTTCTACCTCCTTATAAGAAGGATATTTTCTTAAATTTATTTTTCAATATCTTAGGCGCTATTCTCAACGTATTTTCATTTGCCTTAGTAGTACCTATTTTAGAGGTGCTGTTCAAAGTGAGCGATGAAGTGTATGAATACATCCAGCCTGACTCTTTTACTGAAATGATGGAGTTTAGCGTTCTGAAAAATAATTTCTATTGGTATGTGCAACAAGTGATGGAGCAAAGTGGTGCTGCTATGGCGCTTATGCTGCTAGGTGTATTCCTTGTGGTGATGACTTTCATCAAGGTTACAGCAGTTTATCTTAGTGCCTATTTTATTATTCCTGTGCGTACGGGAGTGGTTCGTGATATCAGAAAGCAGATAAATGATAAAGTTTTGGCACTTCCTCTTGGTTTCTTCTCTAACGAGAGAAAAGGAGATATCATGGCTCGTATGACTGGAGATGTGGGCGAAGTGGAGAATTCGGTAATGAGCTCGCTAGACATGGTGACCAAAAATCCTATTATGATTACAATTTATCTGATAGCGATGTTGGTTGTAAGTTGGGAGCTTACCATTTTTGTTCTCATTTTCCTTCCAATCTCAGGATATATCATGGGGCAGGTAGGTAAAACGTTGAAAAAACAATCTACTGAAGCACAAGAGAAATGGGGAAATCTAGTTTCACAAATTGACGAAACATTAGGAGGACTACGTATCATTAAGGCTTTCAATGCTGAGAAGAAAATAATGAAACGCTTTGATGCTAGTAGTGAAGACTTTCGTAATAAATCAAATAAGATAGCTCGCCGCCAACAGATGGCTCACCCTATGAGCGAGTTGCTTGGTACTATCACTATTGTAGTAGTGCTTTGGTATGGTGGAACACTTATTTTAGGAAATAACAGTAGCATTGATGCTCCTCAATTTATATTCTATTTGGTAATGTTTTATAGTATTATAAATCCTGCTAAGGATCTTTCTAAATCTGTTTATCAAATACAAAAGGGTCTGGCTTCGGTTGATCGTATTGATAAGATTTTGAAAGCTGAAAATAATATTGTTGATGCTGTTTATCCAAAAGAAGTATCATTTAAGGAGTCTTTCAGTTTCCGCAATATTTCATTCAAATATGAAAATGATTGGGTGATAAAAAATGTAAGTCTTACTGTACCTAAAGGAAAAACAATAGCTCTTGTGGGGCAATCTGGCTCTGGTAAATCGACAATGGCAGACTTACTTCCTCGTTTCTATGATGTGCAAGAAGGTGGGATTTATATTGATGATGTCAATGTAAAAGATTTGCGTTTGCACGACCTTCGTGGATTGATGGGTAATGTGAATCAAGAGGCTATTTTATTCAATGATACATTCTTCAACAATATTGCTTTTGGAGTAGAAAATGCTACACTAGAAGAAGTGATGGAAGCTGCGAAAATTGCCAATGCTCATGATTTCATTATGGCTACCGAAGATGGTTATGAATCTAACATTGGAGACCGTGGAGGTAAAATGTCTGGAGGGCAGCGTCAGCGTGTAAGCATAGCTCGTGCTGTTCTTAAGAATCCAGATATTCTAATCCTTGATGAGGCTACATCGGCACTTGATACCGAATCAGAAAAACTCGTACAAGAAGCATTAGACAACTTGATGCGTAATAGAACAACTCTAGTGATTGCTCACCGCTTATCTACCATCAAAAATGCAGATGAGATATGTGTGATGCACGAAGGAGAAATTGTAGAGCGTGGCAGACACGACGATTTGTATGAACATAATGGAATATATCGCAAACTTTGCGATATGCAACAAGTATAAATATGGCAAAAAATAAACTATCCAAATTTGCCGATATGGAGCAATATCCTCATGTTTTTCAGTATCCGTACTCGGTACTGCAAGAAAAAGGATTTGACCAAAAAGGAAAATGGAACGAAGTATTCTTCAAAAATAATAACCCAATTGTTTTAGAACTCGGCTGTGGTAAAGGTGAGTACACAGTAGGGTTAGGAAAACTGTTTCCAGAAAAGAATTTTATTGGGCTTGATATCAAAGGAGCAAGAATGTGGACAGGAGCCAAACAATCTATGGCGGATGGAATGACTAATGTTGCTTTCTTGCGTACTCATATCGAGATGGTGAATGCGTTTTTTGCTGAAGGTGAAGTGTCTGAAATCTGGATTACTTTTCCTGATCCACAGATGGCAAAGGTGACCAAACGAATGACTTCGACTCGTTTTATGCAGCTTTACCGAAAAATATTGAAGCCAAATGGATTGATTCATCTCAAAACAGATAGTAACTTTATGTTCACTTACACCACAGAGATGATAAAGGAAAACAAGCTGCCTGTGCATGTACATACAGAAGATTTGTATCATGATGAGCAGTTGAAGGATGATAAGATATTGAGTATTCAGACTTTTTATGAACAACAATGGTTGTCAAGAGGTTTGACTATCAAGTATGTTCAATTTGAGTGTCAAGATAGAGACACTTGGATAGAACCTGAAGTGGAAATAGAGAAAGATTCGTATCGAAGTTTTGGTCGCAATAGGTGATCAAAATGTGATTATATATTGAAGAGGTCTGTTATTATGACCTTTTTTTACATTCAACTAAATACTAAATAAATATGGCAAATATATCTCCAAAGCAGATTATAGAGGCATTGAAAAATGTGCGCTATCCTGGAACAGGAAAAGATGTGGTGGAAATGGGTTTTGTCTCCGATGATATTCATATCGAAGGCAAGAAAGTGAGTTTTTCGATGCGCTTTGAAAAACCAAACGATCCGTTCATGAAGTCAGTAGTTAAGGCTTGCGAAACAGCAATCCTTACTTATGTGGATAGCGAAATTGATATAAAAGGAAACATCGAAGTTCTTGTGCCTGAGATAGAAGCTCCAAAGGTGAAACCTGTGCTTCCAGAGGTGAAAAATATTATTGCTGTTTCGTCTGGCAAAGGTGGAGTGGGCAAGAGTACCGTATCTGTAAACTTGGCTGTGGCCTTAGCAAAAAAAGGATATAAAGTAGGGCTTTTGGATGCAGATATCTTTGGTCCATCCCTTCCTAAAATGTTTGATGAGGAAGATGCTCGTCCAATGCTCGAACCTGTGGGCGATAGAGAAATGATAGCTCCAATTGTAAAATATGGTATCAAGATGCTATCAATGGGCTTCTTTGTAGCCAAGGATGACGCTATTGTATGGCGAGGAACGTTGGCAGGCAATGCTTTGAAACAGTTGATAACAGATGGTAATTGGGGTGAATTGGATTATTTCTTAATTGACTTCCCTCCTGGAACGAGTGATATTCACTTGACATTGGTTCAAACACTAGGTATCACTGGAGCAGTTGTAGTGAGTACTCCTCAGCAAGTTGCGTTGGCCGATGCTCGCAAGGGAATCAATATGTTTACTAACGAAAAAGTAAATGTGCCGATTCTTGGATTAGTAGAAAATATGGCTTGGTTTACACCAGAGGAATTGCCAAACAATAAATACTATATCTTTGGAAAGGATGGAGCATTGGAGCTTGCCAAAGAAATGAAGACTATGCTTCTTGGACAAATTCCTATTGTACAAAGTATTTGTGAGGGTGGAGATACTGGTCGCCCTGTGGCATTAGACGAAAATACAATGATTGGTGCTGCATTTGCAAATCTTGCAGATAGTGTAGTGGCAGCCGTTGAAAAAAGAAATTCGGAAATGGACGCAACTCAAAAAGTTGAGGTTACTATTAAGAAGTAAATTTCGAATAAATAATAATATGAAGAGTAGCTAAAGTATAGATCTTTAGCTACTCTTCTGTCTTTTTAAATATGTTGTTTAATCTATTGCATATTCAAGTATGTCGCCAGGTGTGCAATTGAGCTCTCTACATAAAGCATTCAAGGTTTCAAATCTGATTCCCTTTACTCTTCCATTTTTTAGTAATGACAAGTTTGTCATACTCATCTCTAAACGTTCTGCTAATTCGGTGAGTGACATTTTATTTTTTGCCATCTCTATATCTAAATTTACAATAATAGCCATTATACAAATTGTTTGTTTTCTTCATCAAGTTTTAAGCCATACTGAAAGATGTTGGCTAAAACGTAAATAATAACACTAAGTAGTACAATCCAGAGTTTTGGTTGCCATGACAAGGTGTAAAATTCTCCATAGCCCTCTAAAGAACTAGCTATTGATACATTTGCTAAATGTACGAGCCAATCTAGCGGAAAGTACATTAGCACTGCTAGTGCAATAATTTTAAGATTTTTAATATTTTCTGCAGTAAAAGGTTTTTCCTCTTTTAATGATTTAAATAATTTTCGCATCGAGTATAAAACTGTGATAATTAAAGCCTCTAAAGCAATCAAGTAACAAATCATAAGCATTGTGTTTGTCGTAGAATTTTTAACATTCATCATTATGCGACCATCTAGCCTCAATAATTTAGCGTTCTCAATGAAATCAGGGCTATTGATTGCCTGTTTGTCTGTAAGTGCCGAAGGAAGTGAGATAGCCACTTCTTGATTAAAATAGTGATAGTCTTGACTAATATGTTCCTTAGCAAACAAGAATATAAATAGTGCGATGGCTATAAAGTTAAGGTACCATAAGGCTTCGGTACTCCATCTTAATGATACAACAAGGTAATGAGATTTTGTTTTCATAATTTTATCTTTTTGATTATTGTATAACTCAAAGATAAAATATTTTAATTAAAGTAAAAGTTATTTTATGTTTTATTTAAAATTATTTATGAGTGTTGAAAAAGGAACATGATAGTATTATGATTGATACTATCGTGTTCCAACTAATAATCTGCTTTTCTTATTTAAAGAATGTCTATTATATCAGTAAGTTTCTTGACTATATGTGTGGGGCTGAAGTCTGCAACTTTATTATTCGGATTGTACCATATTTGGTCGATATTGCTATTCTTCGCTCCTTCTATGTCTGCTGATAGATTGTCTCCTATCATTATCACTTCATCATTTTGTGCATTTGCTTTCTTGAGTGAATAAGTAAATATATCTGGATGA
>JASLEN010000056.1 GCA_030151105.1 Dysgonomonas sp. | reverse complement strand
TATAGCGGTATGCTAGATATCTTGGAAGATGATGAGGTAAAAGCTCTTATTGCTCTTCAAGCTGGACAAATTGAATCTAATAATGTTCGTGAGAACCTGATCAAAGCTGCTTCGGGAGATAGCGCTGAAGGTGCAGGGGCTGCTCAAATAGAAAAAATGATGTCATTTTCTGGTGACCAATTTGGTTCTATCATCAACGAACTACTTCAATTGCCATACTCTGTAGAGCAAAACAAAAAAGCAGACAAATTTGCTAAAGACTATTTGAAAAAAGAAGGTGGAAATGTAGAAGGATTCAACTCACTTCTTACTAAGATCCAATCACTAGGACAAATTGACCTAGAGAGCGATGATCTTGACGAAGAAGATGCTAATGTAATCCAAGCTACTGTAGCATCTAAATTTGTTATGGCTAACAACGCTAGATAATTTTAGAGAGATACTCTGAAAGAATGAAAAAGGCTCAAATCATTGTGATTTGAGCCTTTTCTATTAGAGGTTAAGGTTAAGTTAAGGTCAGTATAAGGAGACGTTAACTTCTCCGTATTTTAGAATAGCTTGTTCTTTAAATCGTCCCTTTTCAACTTTTTCAATGCCTGGCTGATTTGTGGACGATACTGTTTATCATACCAGAAGAAGAATTGCCTTTGTGCCAATTTCTGATCTTTGGTGCGTGCTGTGTACATCTTCTCCAATGTGTATGGGTGATACCCTGTATAGTAGATTTCGGTAGCTAGGGTCATTGGCGACGGAGTGAAATCTTGCACCTGTTCCAGTTTGAATCCCATTGGTTTTGTCTCTACAGCAAGTTCAGCCATACTCAATTCAGTGCAGTTAGGATGAGATGAAATGAAGTAGGGAATCAACTGCTGATTCAATCCATTTTCCTTATTCACTTTGTCAAAGGTCTTCTTGAACTGATGAAAGAGTTTGAACGATGGCTTTCTCATTACATTTAGCACATCATCCGAGGTATGCTCTGGAGCTACTTTTAGACGTCCCGAAACGTGATTCACAATAAGTTCACTGGTATAATCCTCAGCAGCCTTATTGTTCTTTTTGTCGTTGGTGCGATGTAGCATTAGGTCATATCGAATACCACTTCCTACAAAGGCTTTTTTTACCTTAGGATGCTTGCGAGCACTGCGATAGATATCTAGTATAGCAGTATGATCAGCATTCAGATTCTTACAAATGGTCGGGTGTACACATGATGGACGTTTGCATTTTGCACAAATGCTCTCATCTATCCCTTTCATGGAATACATATTTGCAGATGGTCCTCCTAGGTCGCTTATGTAGCCCTTGAAGTCTGGCATTTTTGTTACAGCATCTACTTCTTTCAGAATAGATTCTTTGGAGCGAGAAGCGATGAATTTACCTTGATGTGCCGAAATAGTACAGAAAGCACAGCCCCCAAAACATCCTCTATGCATGTTGATAGAGAACTTTATCATCTCAAATGCAGGAATCTCTTTCTTTGCATATTTGGGATGAGGTAGGCGAGTGTAGGGCAAATCAAACGAGCCATCTACCTCCTGTTCGGTCATTGGGGGATAGGGAGGATTGATAATGCACTCTTCGTTATTGCTCTTTTGGATAATACGACTAGCATCCATCATGTTAGATTGCTGTTCTACTATTTTGAAGTTCTTCGCTTGTTTGAGTTTGTCTTCCAAGCACTCTTCGTGTGAGAATAAGACAATGTCCTTTTCTTGTGGATAGCGTGCGCTTTCCACATCTCTCTTTATGTATGATGTTTGAGGAATATCGACTAACTCTCCCACTTTTTTGCCTGACTCCAGTCCTTCTATGATTGCTATCAAGGGTTTCTCTCCCATTCCATAGACTAGTAAATCTGCTTTAGAATCAAATAATATAGAACGATGTAATTTATCATCCCAATAGTCGTAATGCGTTACCCTTCTCAATGAAGCCTCTATGCCTCCTAGCACTATTGGAACATCGGGATATAGTTCTTTCAAAATATTGGAGTACACAATTGTAGTTCTATCGGGACGCATATCGTTTCTGCTGTCAGGAGTATATGCATCGTTAGAGCGTAGGCGTTTGTTTGCAGTATAATGATTTATCATAGAGTCCATTGCGCCTGCTGTTACGCCGAAGAAAAGTCTCGGTTGACCCATTTTCTTAAAGTCTCGCAAGTCATCTCTCCAGTTGGGTTGAGGTACAATCGCTACTTTCAATCCCTTTGACTCCAAAAGTCTGCCTATTACTGCAGCTCCAAAAGCAGGATGATCTATATAGGCATCACCCGTAAATAGGACAACGTCAAATTCGTTCCATCCTCTCAGTTTTGCTTCTTTCATGGTTGTGGGCAACCAATCAGTCAATCTATATTCTTTATTCATTTTGTTTACCAATCAGTTCAATTCAACTATCTGTAGTAGTTTCAAAAGCTTAGTCTTATAATTCTCTATGTGTAGAGAGAGTGCAAAGTTATCACTTTCTTTCCAAGTTATTAGTTAAATGCAGCTTTCTGTTGAGGTTTTTTAATTATAAGATATTTTGTAGTCCAATCAACTAAAGGCTTTATCTTTGTAAGATTTCTAGTTCTAAAAGAAATAAAAGTTTAGAGCTTGCAATATTTTTACTACCTTCTTTGTTATAAGAGTGAGGTGTAAAAGTGTAAACTTCCGTTTTATTGAATAGTAAAGTTATATGAACAAAATTTCTTATTCCATAGTAGTCATCTTTCTAGTGCTTATTGCTGCGGCATGTAGTACAACCAAAAATATTCCAGAGAATAAATACTTACTAAACAATATAAAAGTTGTTCACAATACACGGAATGCTACGTCAGATTTAGAAGATTTCTCTCGTCAGCAGCCTAATAGCACCTTACGACTGATGATCTTCAATGCAGCGGGGTCTGATACTACTAAAAAGTTTAATCGCTTTGTAAGAAATAAGTTAGGTCAAGCTCCTGTTATTTATAATCCTAAACAAGCCGTTTTGTCAGCCGAACAACTTCAAAAGGAGATGATAAATCAAGGTTACTTGGAGACGACGGTAGATACACTTCAGAAATTTAAAGGGCCTAAAATAGATCTCACTTACAAAATTAATGCGGGCACTCCTTATAAAGTTAGGAATTATACTTATGAGATAAAAGACTCCACTATGTCTCGTATAATGAATTTGGCTGTAGATAAATATTTCAAAGAAAAAGAAATTAAATCAGGAGACTTTTACGATATGACACTTCTTGAAGCAGAAAGAGAACGTGTAAGTCTGGTGATGAGAAACGTAGGCTATGCCGAATTTTCTAAAGAGTACGTCTATTTTAGAGCTGATACTACATTGGGAACACATGAGGTGGATCTCTATATGGATATCTACATGCCTAGAGATAGTTCTCAGTACAAACGATTTAAAATGAACGATGTTACCGTCATTTCTGGCTACAATACAACTGATATGCCTAGTGGAGATTCTCGACAAAAACGACGATTCTTTCGTGATGCAGATACTACTAATCATAAAGGAATAACGATTATAAGGGGGAAAAACGACTTTTTGCGTAACTCTGCTGTTTATCGCAACAATTATATGCGAAAAGGAGATTATTACTCCGATTATATGCTGACTCATACCTATGAGGCTTATAGCAAAATGGGGGCAATAGGACAAGTGAATATCACCACAACGCCAGCAAAGGAAGATAGTACAAAGCTTATGGATGCTACTATTATCCTTGTCCCAGCCAAAGCTCACTGGTTTAGGTCTAGTTTGGATGGAACCAACTCTGCGGGAGATATTGGTATAGCACCAAGTGTTTCATATCAGCATCAAAATCTCTTCAATGGTTCAGAACTTTTGGGTATTCGTCTTAAAGGAGCTTATGAATTCATTTCCAAAGATAATCAAACAGGTGGTTCTAGCGATAATTATTATGAGTATGGAGCTGATGTTAATGTAACATTTCCTCTCTTTGTGTTTCCATTCTTAAAGAAGACATGGCGTCAACAGCCATCTGCATCTACAGATTTTTCAGTTGGTGTTAATAATCAAAAGAGAACAGATTACAGAAGGCAGTTTTTTAACTTTACTGCAAAATACTCATGGGCTACACGTCGTAATCAGTTCACTCACAGTCTAGATGCTTTTGATATAAACTATGTACGTATGCCTTGGAAATCAGATCGTTTTAGGAATGAGTACTTGGAAGGACCAAACTCAAATCCTATACTTCGTGAAACCTATAAAGATCAACTCATATCAAGAATTGCATATAATGGTGCGCTAACTAAGGGCAAGAGGTTTAATTTGCAGAGTTCAAGTACTACGCTTCGTTTTAGCGGTGAAATCGCTGGTGCACTGCCTCGCTTAGCTACTATTGGCAAATCTAATAAGTATGAAGAAGTTGATGGTGAAAAGGTGAAATTGCCTAAAAAGATACTTGGTGTAGCCTATGCTGAATATGTAAAAGCAAGTATTGATTTTGCTCAGACATTCAATTTCTCAAAGCGCCATTCTATCGCTTATCACGTAGGTTTAGGAGCTGCGCAACCTTTCGGAAACTCCAATATTCTTCCATACGAGCGACGTTTCTTCTCTGGGGGAGCCAATAGTGTGAGAGGATGGAATACCCGTTCTCTAGGTCCTGGTTCATTTAAACCTGAGGAAGGGCAGCGTAACTATGTACTGCAAGCTGGTGACCTGAAGCTTGATTTAAGTATTGAGAATAGATATAAGGTGACTAGCCTCTTCGAATTAGCCCTTTTCATCGATGCGGGGAATATCTGGACGCTCAAGGATTATGAGTGGCAACCTGATGGACAGTTTAAATTTGATAAGTTTTACAAAGAAATAGCTTTAGCTTATGGATTTGGAACTCGCCTCGATCTAGACTTCTTGCTCATTCGTCTCGACTTTGGATTCAGAGCTTATGATCCTAGCCGTCCAGAAGGTGATAGATTTGTTGCTCCTAACTTCTCAGGTTCACGTATGTCTTGGCATTTTGGAATTGGCTATCCATTCTAAATTAGAGTGTTGTGGGTTATTTGTAGATCGTAACTTTGTGCGTGTAGTTTGATATTAGATCTCTGGTAATTGTGCCTTTTTCATACTTTTATTCTGATTGTTTCTAGTGTGAACTATTTGGTTTTAAGACTGATGTTCTCTAAAAGTGTATAGTAATTTTTCTTTTCTCTCTTCTTAGGATCTCTTTTTTGAATATTCTTTATTCTAGTTTCAATGTCTGCTCTAGCTTTTAGACTTCAGTCTAATTGTGGACTATTATTGCTCTAGTTACAGTGTTTTCTCATAAATAAAATATTTTAATTGTTTAATCAGTTGTTAATTAGATTCTTAAGGTGATGGCTTCATCGTTGTTATTCGTCTTATAATATTAAAAGAATATTGTTTTATTTTTAATATTACTGGTTAATATGTCTATGCATTAAGATAAGTCCCTGTTTAATAGATTCTTGTTTAGTTTATGTAAACTTTTTATTTGCATGTTTTAAAATCTTTGATGCTATCTATTTTGCCTAAATATAACGTGTCTCAAAAGGCTACAGAGGGGCTTTTTTTTATTGTTTATTGCTTAATTAGCCTTGATTCATCGAGGAAATATGCCTTATTAGAAATAACTATTTAAATAGGGTTAAATAAAACAGTTTAATTAGTTGGCTTTAGCGCGTTGTGTGTATTGTTGAAATAAACAAAGTTCATCAATAATTTTATTAATGAACTTTGTTATTACGGATATCTGTAGTTGTTTTATCTTATAAATTCTAGTCTTTTAGCTTTAGATTTACTGAATTCTCCTTGATTATAAGCTACTTGTCCGTTAAGTAAGACTGTTTCGATAGTATGTGAAAGTGCATCTCCCTCTAGAGGTGACCATTGGCATTTATATAGAATATTGTCTTTGTTTATAGTGAAAGATGTATCGTTTACTAGAACTAAATCAGCATAATAATTCTCTCTTATATAGCCTCTTCTGTCTATTTTATAAAGTATAGATGGATGATGACACATCTTTTCGACTACCTTTTCTTTGCTGATTTTACCTTCTTTTGCTAATTGTAGCATCATTAAAAGCGAATGTTGTACTAATGGACCTCCTGAAGCAGCTTGCAGACAGCCACCTTCTTTCTCTGTCATTAAATGCGGAGCATGGTCAGTTGCTATAACATCCAATTTTCCAGAAAGCAATCCTTGAAGAAGTGAGTCTCTATCATTTTTAGTTTTAACGGCTGGATTCCATTTTATCCTATTTCCATACTTTTTGTAATCCTCGTCAGAGAACCATAAATGGTGTACACACACCTCACCTGTTATTTTTTTGTCTTCTAGCGGAGTTGAGCTAAACAAACTAATCTCTTTTGCTGTTGAAAGATGGAGGATATGTAGTTGAGTACCATACTTATCTGCCAGTTCGGCAGCTTCTGCCGATGAGCGATAACAGGCTTCTTCACTTCTGATCAAAGGGTGATATTCTATTGGAATATTATCACCAAGCTTATTTTTGTAATATTCTATATTCTTTTTGATGATTTCTTCCTTCTCGCAGTGTGTTGCAATCAGAATATCTATTTCTGCAAATATTGCTTGAAGCGATTTTTGTTGATCGACCAACATATTTCCTGTTGAAGATCCCATGAATACTTTTACTCCACAAACTTCCTTTGGGTTTACTTTTTTAAGTTCTTCTAAATTGTTGTTAGTAGCACCTAAGTAGAACGAATAGTTAGCAAAAGCACTTTGTTCGGCAATCTCAAACTTCTTTTCTAGCTCCTCTATACTCGTCGTCTGAGGGTTGGTATTTGGCATTTCCATGAATGAAGTTGTACCTCCAGCAAGTGCAGCTCGGCTCTCGCTTTCTATATCTCCTTTGTGAGTTAAACCAGGTTGGCGGAAGTGTACTTGGTCATCTATCACTCCAGGTATCAGCAATTTACCAGTTCCGTCTATTGCTTGAGATTGGTTGAGTATCTGTTCTGGAACAACCTCATTTCTATATACTTTCTTTATTTTATCATGCTCTACAAGAACCGAACCGATGTACGATTCTCCCTCGTTGATAATAGTAGCGTTGTGAATTAATATCATGATGTTTTATTTTAATTGTTAGTAGCAATTAATTGTTTTATTTTGTCTAATTTCTCTTCCATAGGTAGGAGCGAATTTATCCAATGAATCTTCAAACCTCGTTTTTCCATTCCTCTAAACCAAGTCATTTGACGTTTGGCAAATTGATGGATGGCTATTTCTAGTTTTTCAATCATTTCATCTTTGCTAATTTCGCTTATAACATATTGAGTTACGTATTTATATTCTAAGCCATAGTAGATAAGATCTGCACTAGGTACTCCAGAGTCTAAGATTGATTTGACCTCTTCTATCATGCCTTCTTCAAGTCTCGATATCAGTCTCTTAGATATTCTTTCACGTCGTAAGTCTCTGTCGATATCTACTCCAATGATTAAACTATTTAGTGCTGGAAATTCATTGTGTTCTAAAGGATTATTCAACTTGTGCTCCTCTATTTCTATTGCCCTTATTGCACGCCTTACGGTGTCAGCGTCTGTCGTATTGTGTTGGTCTTTGTAGTTTGATAGAACTTTAGAAAGCTCCGCTAAAGAATGTGCTTCATATTTAGCTCTCAATTCTGGATTGACAGGAACATCAACAAGTGAATATCCTTTCAACACAGATTCTACATACAATCCCGAACCTCCACATAAAATTGGAGTCAAACCTCTAGCCTTGATGTTGTTGTAAACCTCGTGAAAGTCACTCTGAAATTCGAAAATATTGTATTTGTCTCCAGCCTCACGTATATCTATTAGGTGATATGGGATGTTCTTACCATCTACTACGTAATCGGCTAAGTCTTTGCCTGTTCCAATGTCCATTTGCTTATATACCTGTCTCGAAT